>QKHF01000165.1 GCA_003250135.1 Paracoccaceae bacterium
GGCCTGATCGAGCCGACCGGCGCGGTCTCGCGTTTAGGCGGCGGGCGCCCCGCCGCGGTCTATCGCTTCCTGCGCGAGCGGGCGTGGGAGCGCCGGGCTGAAGGCGTCAGGTTCGGCGGCGCGCGAAGGGGCGGGTGATTTCTCGAAAAGGATCAATCCGCCGCGCCTGCGCCAACGTCGGCGGTGTCATATGAACGCTAACTCTCTTCAAAATCACGATATTTTTGGATGGCGCAACAAACTGCAGTATCTGACCCAAGGCGGACATTAACCCACCGCCGCCAGCCGCTGGAGCGGACGGTCGCCGACGCCGAACATTTCCGCCAGTATTGTCAGAGTAAATGCGTCTTGCCGTCTAGCGGCGGCTCGGTCGTTCTGGTCAGCGTCCCGCTGAAAGGCTTTTTCCTTTACAGATTGATGAATTGCGTCCTCCTGAAACAAGAGGAGACAGGGAGAGCCGATCTGCGCCGATTCCTCTGACGATGCCCTTCAACTGAGGTTGACCCCTATGACCCATATCAAACCTACCGGCTCCTTCGTCGCGCTCGTCACGCCAATGAATAACAACGGATCGGTCGATCTCGAAGGTTTCCGCACGCTGCTCAACTGGCATGCCGAGAACGGCACCGAAGCGGCGCTAATCATGGGCTCGACCGGCGAAGTCTCGATGCTCTCGCCCGAGGAGCGCAAGATGATCATCGCCGAGACGGCGAAGATGAAGCCAGGCAAGATGCTGATGTACTATGGCGTCACGGGCAACAACACCGCGACCACGATCGACTACACGCGCTTCGCCAAGGATAGCGGCGCGGACGGCGTGATCATGGCGGCGCCGGCCTACATTTGCGCCGACAACGACGCGATCACCGACTATGCCATGGAAGTGCTCGACAGCACCGACATCGCGATGGGCTTCTACAACAATCCGCCGCGGGTGAGAACCGACCTGCACTGGGACGACCTGCTGAAGCTGGCCAAGCACGACAACATGGTGGTGCTCAAAGAAAGCACCACGCGCGTCGGCCAGGTGGCGCAAATCTGCGCGGCCAAGCCCGACATGTCGATCATGTGCTGCTGCTCACCGAACCTCGGGCTGGTGATCCCGACCATGGCGCTCGGCGGCCACGGCACCGCGAACATGACCGGCAACATCATCCCGCAGGAAATGGCGGTGATCTCAAAGCCGTGGCGGACTGGCGAGGATGCCTTCGCCTGCCGGGACGCCTGGCTGAAGAACCTTCCGATGCTGCATTTCGCATATTCGACGATCAACCCGGTTTCGATAAAGACGCTGATGCGAGCCGTCGGTCTGCCCTCGGGCCCGCTGCGTGCGCCGCTGCAGCCGGCGAAACCGGAGGTGCTTCAGAAGGGACTCGACGCCTTCACCAAGCTCGGGCTGGCCGAGAAATACGGCTTGTCGGAGCCCAAGCTAGCGGCGGGTCTCCGTTAGATAGACTCGGCTTGAGGTGGGCGGTGGCCCTAAGTCGCGTCCGCGGATGAGCAGATCCATCCCATTCAAGAATTTCAAGACCCGTCCCGAGGCCATGCGCCTGGCGGCGACGCAAGTGTCTGTCTGTGGCGCGCAGCGGCCACGGGCGGATTTCAATGTTGACCGCTCCGCGTGCGAAGCGGTCATCAGCGGACTAAAATGCGGAATCGTCGCCTAGACCCTAAAGCATCTCCAGCAGCGCGTCGCCGCGCGAGCAGGCTGGCGCGCCTCCGTGGTCATCCAGATTGAACTTCTCCACGACGCCGTCCTTGACCAGCATGGAATAGCGCTTGGAGCGGTCGAACAGGCCGATCGGCGGCGCAGTGAAGGTCAGGTCCAGCGCCTTGGCGAAGGCCGCCTCCGCGTCGCCCAGAAACCCGATCCCGGCCTCGGTCGCGCCGGTCGACTCGCCCCACGCCTTGAGAACGAAGGGGTCGTTGACCGCGGTGCAGTAGATCGCGTCGATCCCCTTGGCCTTCAGGCCCGCCGCCGCGTTGACGAAGCTCGGCATGTGGATCGTGGTGCAGGGGCCGGTGAAGGCGCCCGGCAGGCCGAACAGGGCGACGGTCTTGCCGGCGAACACCTCGGCGGTGGTCGTGGTTCCCGGCCCGTCCGCCGTCATGATGTTGAAGGTGGCGTCCGGCAGCTTGTCTCCGACGGCGATGACCATATGGGTTCCCTCTTTCTCAGGTTTTCTGTTTCAGGCGGCGGTCGGGGCGAGATATAGCGCATCCATCCGGTGCGCCAACCGCGGATCTCAGGGCGCGCGAAGGATGGCGATCCGCGTCTCGCCATAGGTCCGCTCATCCAGGCGCTCGAACCCTTCCGGCTCTGGCGCCTTTTTGTCCGCCGCGCTTTCCAGCACGACCAGCGCGCCGGGGGCCAGCCAGCCCCCCTCGACCGCCGAGGCCAGCGCCCGTTCGCCCAGATCGGTTCCATAGGGGGGGTCGAGAAACACGAGGTCATAGGGCTCGCCCCGACAGGGCCCCAGCCGGGTGGCGTCGCGGCGGTAGAGCTTGGTCTCGCCGATCACGCCCAGCGATTCGATGTTGCGCCGGATCAACGCCCGCGACGGGCCATGGTCGTCCACGAACTGCGCCCTGAGCGCGCCGCGGCTGAGCGCCTCCAGCCCCAGAGCGCCGGTCCCGGCGAAGAGGTCCAGCACGCGGCGTCCCTCAGGAGGCGGCGGATCGCCATAGTCGCCATGGCCCAGAAGGTTGAACAGCGATTCCCGCACCCGGTCGCTGGTCGGACGAAGATGCGCCTCGCCGCCGCCCGCCTTGCCGGGCGCGGCCAGTTGCTTGCCCCTGAACCGCCCGCCGATGATGCGCATCGCTCCCTCCGTTCCGCCGGGATCGCGCCCCGCTCGCGGGATGCGCTTACCACAGCGTCCCGAATTGCGGAAAGACCCGGCTAGGCGCGGGTTTGCAAGGCGTCCTTTCGCTGCTATAGCGCGCCCGCGGAGGCGCAGTCGCAAATCCGTCGCAAAGACGGCGGTCGAATCCTGCGCCATTGGCCCAAAGGGGGACGTGGGCGATGAAAATGGACCAGGGCATTCGCCTGATCTCGGGCAACGCCAACCGCAAGCTGGCCGACGCGATCGCCCGGCGCATCACCGTCTATCGGGGCGAGCCTGTCTCGATCGCCGATGCGCGCGTTCAGCGCTTCAACGACGGCGAGATCTTTGTCGAGATTTACGAGAATGTCCGCGGCGAGGACGTGTTCGTGGTCCAGCCGACCTCGAACCCCGCCAATGACAACCTGATGGAGCTATTGATCATCATCGACGCGCTGCGCCGCTCCTCGGCCGCGCGCATCACGGCGGTGATCCCCTATTTCGGCTATGCCCGGCAGGACCGGAAGACCGCCGCGCGCACGCCGATCTCGGCCAAGCTGGTCGCCAACCTGATCACCGAGGCCGGCGCCGACCGCGTTCTGACGATGGACCTGCACGCCGGGCAGATTCAGGGCTTCTTCGACATCCCGGTCGACAACCTCTACGCCGCGCCCGTGTTCGCGCTCGACATCAAGCACAACATCAAGGACCTCTCGAATGTCACCGTGGTCTCCCCTGACGTGGGCGGCGTGGTTCGCGCCCGTGACCTGGCCAAGCGCATCGGCGGCGATCTGGCGATCGTCGACAAAAGGCGCGAGCGCGCCGGCGAAATCGAATCAATGACCGTGATCGGCGACGTGTCGGGCCGTTCCTGCCTGATCGTCGACGACATCTGCGACACCGCCGGCACTCTCTGCAAGGCGGCGGCGCTGTTGAAGGAGAAGGGCGCGACCGAGGTTCACGCCTATATCAGCCACGGCGTGCTTTCCGGTCCGGCTATCGAGCGGGTGAGCAGTTCCGAGCTGGAGAGCCTGGTGATCACCGATTCCATCGAACCGACCGAGGCGGTGCGCGCCTGCTCGAACATCCGCGTGGTTTCCGTCGCGCCGATGCTGGCGCAGGCGATTCTCAATGTCGGCAACGACACCTCCGTCTCGTCGCTGTTCGACGAGGGCACGCTGCAGCCGATCTACGAGGCGTTCTACCGTTTCGACTAGGCGGGTTTCGACGCATCCGGGCTTGCCCCGGGCGGCGCCCTCATGTAAGAGCCGCCGCAGATTTTCGAACATCGGCGGTCGCACCCGCCCCGGACGGGGCCAGCGGCGGCGTCGGCAAGGCGGGCATGGGCCCGCGGGAAAGGACGAAGGCGATGAAAAAGGACATTCATCCCGACTACCATTTCGTCGACGTCAAGATGACGGACGGCTCCATCGTGAAGATGCGCTCCACCTTTGGGTCCGAGGGCGACACCATCACGCTCGACATCGACCCCTCGGCGCATCCGGCCTGGACCGGCGGCGCGCAGCGCCTGATGGACGCCGGCGGCCGCGTCTCGAAGTTCAAGAAGAAGTTCGAGGGCTTCGGCTTCTGATCCTCCGATGCGGGACGGTCATGCGACATCTTCGGCGCGCCCAGGCGGCGCGCCGTTTGAGTCTGGGGACCCGCGCGCCTCGGGCCGGGCGTATGTCATCGTTCTCGGAAACGAGAAGGGCGGGTCGGGCAAGTCCACCACCTCCATGCACCTGTTCGCGGCGCTGGCCAAGCAAGGCTTCCGCGTCGGCGCGATGGATCTCGACCTCCGTCAGCAGAGCTTCTTCCGCTATCTCGACAATCGCCAGTCCTTCGCCACGCGCAAGAACGCGCCGCTGATCCTGCCCCAGCGCGAGCAGATCAAGGCGAGCGCCGCGTCGGACCGCAAGACCGCCGAGCGCGAGGACGAGGCCCGCTTCGCCGAGGCGCTGGACGCGCTGTCGGCCGGCAACGACTTCGTCATCATCGACACGCCCGGCTCGTTTTCGCATCTGTCGCGTTGCGCCCACGCCGCGGCCGACACGCTGATCACGCCGCTGAACGACAGCCTGATCGATTTCGACATGCTGGGCCGGGTCGACCCCGCCACGGGGAAGGTGCTCGGCCCCTCGGTCTATTCCGAGATGGTCTGGATGGGCCGCCAGATGCGCGCCGCCGCGGGCAAGCCCGCCGCCGACTGGATCGTGATGCGCAATCGCCTGTCGATGCTGGACGCGCGCAACAAGCGCCATGTCGCAGCCCTGGTCGAGCGCCTGTCCAAGCGCATCGGCTTTCGCGTCGCGCCCGGCTTCTCAGAGCGCGTGATCTATCGCGAACTGTTCCTCAACGGCCTGACGCTCCTGGACCTCAAGGAGCCGGCGGCCGATGTGAAGGTGACCATGTCCCATGTCGCCGCCCGGCAGGAGGTGCGCGACCTGATGCGGTCATTGGCCCTGCCCGGGGTGGACGCTTCGCGCGTTTGAGACCTCTTGATTTTCGGTTAGAACGGGGGCGGGAGTGAAGCAGCGCGCCCTGTCTTTGGCGTGACTGACAATCAGATGAAGGACTTAAGCCATGCGCGTCGCCATGATCGGAACCGGATATGTCGGCCTTGTGTCGGGCGTCTGCTTCTCGGATTTCGGTCACGAGGTCGTCTGCGTCGACAAGGATGCGGGCAAGGTCGCCAAGCTGAAGGCGGGCGAGGTGCCGATCTTCGAGCCCGGCCTCGACTTCATGATGAACTCCAACGTCGCCGCAGGGCGCCTGTCCTTCACCACTGACCTGAAGTCCGCGGTGGCCAGCGCCGACGCCGTCTTCATCGCGGTCGGCACGCCCACGCGGCGCGGCGACGGCCATGCGGACCTCACCTATGTCTACGCCGCGGCCGAGGAGATCGCCGACGCGATCGACGGGTTCACCGTCGTGGTCACCAAATCCACCGTGCCCGTCGGCACCAACCGCGAGGTGGAGCGGGTGATCAAGGCTCGGCGCGCGGACGCGCCGTTCAACGTGGCCTCGAATCCTGAGTTCCTGCGCGAAGGCGCCGCGATCGAGGATTTCATGCGGCCCGACCGCGTGGTCGTCGGCTGCGAGGACGACAAGGCGCGCGAGGTGATGCGTGAACTCTATCGCCCGCTGTCGCTGCGCGAGACGCCGATCGTCTTCACCGGGCTTGAGACGGCGGAGATGATCAAATACGCCGCCAACGCCTTCCTTGCGACCAAGATCACCTTCATCAACGAGATCGCGGATCTGTGTGAGAAGGTCGGCGCCGACGTGCAGGACGTCGCGCGCGGCATCGGTCTGGACGGCCGCATCGGCGGCAAGTTCCTGCATCCGGGGCCGGGCTATGGCGGCTCGTGCTTCCCGAAGGACACGCTGGCGCTGGTCAAGACGGCGGAGCAATACGGCTCGCCGGTCCGGATCGTGGAGACGGTCGTCGCGGTGAACGACGCCCGCAAGCTGGCCATGGCCGACAAGATCGAGGCCGCCGCCGGTGGATCGGTGGCGGGCAAGCGCGTCGCCATTCTGGGCGTCACTTTCAAGCCCAACACCGATGACATGCGCGAATCCCCAAGCCTCTACATCCTGCCGGCACTGCTGGAGAAGGGCGCCGACATCGTGGTCTCGGACCCGGAAGGCAAGCGCGAAGGCGAGGCGCTGCTGAAGGGCGTAAGCTGGGAGGGCGGCGCCTATGACGCGGCGAAGGGCGCTGACGTGCTGGTGCTGCTGACCGAGTGGAACCATTTCCGCGCCCTCGACCTGCGCCATGTGCGCGACCTGATGAAGGGCGACGTGATGGTCGACCTGCGCAATGTCTATACGCCGAAAGAGGCGGCGCGCGCCGGGTTCAAATATTTCAGCGTGGGACGTCCGGCGGAGGGCGTCTGAACCCCGGCCTCACCAGGCGCCGGGAGGCACCACGGCGCAGTCGATATCGTGGCGGGCGAGTTCCGCGCAGGCCGAGCGGGCGATGCGTTCATCCGAAAAGCCGACGAAGCGGGCGCGGTACAGCGGCCGCGCGCCGGATCGGGCGACGGTGATCAGTTCATCGGCCTCCTGCACCAGCCGCGCGTCCGCCGGTTGCGCCGCCGCCAGGCGGGCCGCAGCCTGGCTTTCATACTGATATGCGCCGACCTGGATCGCCCAGTCGGCGGAAGCGTCTCCGCCATCGCCCTGGTCGGGCGGAGCGCCGGCCACCACAAATTCCGGCGCGGACAGGCTGGACGGGATCAAAGCCGCCGCGTCGGATCCCGGTCGCGGCGCCGGGACCGGGCTGAAGCGCGGCGCGCGGATCGGCGGGCCCAACGCAGCCTGGGCGCTGGGCGCGATCACTTCGCCAATGCTGCGGGCGCCCATGGCGATCAGGCTTTCCGCGTCAGAGTAGATCTTCGCGGGCCGCGACAGGGGCGCGGGCGACTTCATCACCATCAGCATTTCGGTTCTTGGCTGTGGCTTCGCCTTCGCGCGATCGAACCCGAGGTCCAGCAGCCGCATCATCTCCTTGTCGCGGGTGCGCCCGGTGCGTCCGCCGAAGACCGAGGCGATGATGCGGACGTCCCCGCGTTCCGCGGAACCGACCAAATTGAAGCCAGCGGCGCGGGTGTAGCCGGTCTTGATGCCGTCCGCGCCGCGATAGCCCTTCACGAACCGCCGGTTGGTCGCGAGATATGTGCGGCCGTTCACCTGCACCGAGTTGCGGCTGAACAGGTTGTAGTAGTCGGGAAAGTCGTAGAACAGCCGCCGTCCCAGGTTCGCCATGTCCCGCGCGGTCGAAAGATGCCCCTTGGCGGTCAGGCCCGAGGCGTTCTTGAAGGTCGTGCTCGACATGCCCAGCGCCCAGGCTTTCGCCGTCATCGCCTGCGCGAATTTCCATTCAGAGCCCGACACCGCCTCGGCCAGCGCGGTCGCGGCGTCATTCGCCGACTTCACCGCCGCGGCGCGGATCAACTCTCGCAGCGGCACGCGCTGCCCGACCCGGAAACCGATTTTCGAGGGCGGTTGCGCTGCAGCGCGTTTCGAGATCGTCACGTTCTGGTCGAGGCGCAATTTGCCGCTCTCGACCGCTTCGAAGACGAGGTAGAGCGTCATCATCTTGGTCAGAGAGGCGGGATGCAGGCGCGCATCGGCGTTTCGCGAGTGCAACACCTCGCCGTTTCTCGCGTCCATCACGAACGCAGCATACTGGCGCGCCTGAGCGGGCGTCGCGCCCGCAAACAGCACGACAAATGCCGCAAGGCACGCGAAAACCACGGCTGGAAGCCGGGAAAAACCGATTGAATCTGCTCTGACGCCGATACTCATCTGCCGAGAACTGCCTGATTACGCCAACACTTATTTGCTTTTATTGAAGCAGAGTTTAGCACGCCGCCGCCTTGAGGGGAACCTTTCGTCGCCCAATTTTCGCCTTCGCCGGGTGATGTGTCGTGAACCGCGGCTGACGGAATGAAGAATTTTTTATTGCAGCGCAGCAAAATGCCTTGACGCAGTGCAGCATCGGCCCAATATGGGGGTCAGAACAACGGGGCCACATACCCCAGTTTGAAATTCAACATCCGCCGCAATGGCGCACACCTGCTAGGAGAGACGAAAATGACCGCTGCTGAGGAAGCTGTGAAGAAGGTTGAGGAATTCGCGGTTGAGGGCCAGAAGAAGGTCGAGGAAGCTGTGAAGAAGGCCGAGGAGTTCGCGGCTGAGAGCCAGAAGAAGGTCGAGGAGTTCGCGGCCGAGGCTCAGAAGAAAGTGACCGCGCAGTACGACAAGGCCACCAAGACCTTTGAGGACGCCGTCGCCTTCAATCAGGAGACCGTCGACGCGCTGGTCAAGTCGAGCGAGCTGGCCGCCAAGGCCGTCGAGGAGTACAACGCCGAGGTCGTCGCGTTCGCGAAGAAGTCGGTCGAGGACGGCGTCGCCGCCGCCAAGGAACTGGCCGCGATCAAGGACGTCAAAGTTCTGCTCGAGAAGCAGGCCGAGCTGGCCAAGTCCACCTACGAGACCAACGTGGCCGAGGCGAAGAAGCTGAACGAGATGGCTCAGACCGCCGCCAAGGAAGTCTTCGAGCCCCTTCAGGCCCGCGCTGTGGCCGCGCAGGAGCTGCTGAAGTCCTACGCCGCGTAATGTCGGTCTCCCTGCAAAGGGATCTGATGACGAAGGGGGGCCTCGCGCCCCCCTTTTTCTTTGCCCCGCGCACGATATATAATGGCGGCTGTTGCAGTGAGAGAGCTGGATCGCCCATTCATGACGCGGCTGGAAATGGAGTTCGAGGACCGGTTCCCCGTCCATCTGTCGGACGAGCGCGAAGATGCGCCGGGCCGCGGGGACGGCGACGTGGCCATTGTCCCCGAGGCCAAGACCAAGACCAAGCGGCCCTCCATGTACAAGGTGCTGCTTCTCAACGACGACTACACGCCGATGGAATTCGTCGTGCACGTGCTGGAGCGCTTTTTCGGCATGAATCAGGCCATGGCGGTGGAGCTGATGCTGACCGTGCATCGCAAGGGTCTGGCGGTGGTCGGCGTCTTTTCCTTCGAGGTGGCGGAGACGAAGGTCACCCAGGTGATGGAGTACGCTCAACGCAACGAGCACCCGCTCCAGTGCACCATGGAGAAAGAGTGATCGCCGTTCGGACCGGCGAATCAGTCGAGAATCCAATCCTTTGCCATGGCGCAACGCCCGGCGCTGATGACGAGCGCGCATTCACGCGGATGTGCATTGGCTTGTCGCAATGCGGTGCGAAATCATATCTACTGACAGAGAGCGCGATCCGTGCTGTCATAGTCGTCAACGGCGCGCCGCGCCGAAGCGGCGTCGCCCGGTCCATACCGTAGGAGTCGTTCATGCCGTCGTTTTCACAAAGTCTGGAGGAAGCCATCCACCGGGCGCTCGGCCACGCCAACGCGCGCCGGCATGAGCTTGCGACGCTGGAGCACCTCTTGCTCGCGCTGGTCGATGAGCCGGACGCCTCGCGGGTGATGAAAGCCTGCGGCGTCGACCTCGACGAATTGCGCGGAACGCTGACCACCTATCTGGATGAAGAACTCGCCGCCCTCGTCTCGGACGTCGAGGGTTCCGAGGCCGCGCCGACCACCGGGTTCCAGCGCGTCATCCAGCGCGCGGCGATCCATGTGCAGAGCTCGGGCCGGACGGAAGTGACCGGCGCCAACGTGCTGGTGGCGATCTTCGCCGAACGCGAAAGCCACGCCGCCTTCTTCCTGCAGGACCAGGACATGACCCGTTACGACGCGGTCAACTATATCAGCCACGGGGTGGCCAAGAATCCCGCCTATGGCGAGACGCGCCCGGTGCGCGGCGCCGAGGAGGAGGAGCAGAAGAACGAGGCCGAGAGCCCCGAGGAACCCAAGCAGGACGAGACCGCGCTGGCCAAGTACTGCGTGGACCTCAACGCGAAGGCTCTGCGCGGCGATGTCGATCCGCTGATCGGGCGCGCCGATGAGCTGGAGCGCTGCGTGCAGGTGCTGTGCCGCCGCCGCAAGAACAACCCGCTTCTGGTGGGCGATCCCGGCGTCGGCAAGACCGCCATCGCCGAAGGGCTGGCCAAGCGGATCGTCGAGGGCGAGACGCCCGACGTGCTTCTGGGCGCCACGATCTTCTCGCTCGACATGGGCGCGCTTCTGGCGGGCACCCGCTATCGCGGCGATTTCGAAGAGCGGCTGAAGGCGGTGATCAAGGAGCTGGAGGAGCATCCCGACGCGATCCTGTTCATCGACGAGATCCACACCGTGATCGGCGCCGGCGCGACCTCGGGCGGGGCCATGGACGCCTCGAACCTGCTGAAGCCCGCGCTTCAGTCGGGCACGCTGCGCTGCATGGGCTCGACCACCTACAAGGAATACCGCCAGCATTTCGAGAAGGACCGCGCGCTTTCCCGCCGGTTCCAGAAGATCGACATTAACGAGCCGTCGATCCCGGATGCGATCAAGATCCTGAAGGGGCTGAAGCCCTATTTCGAGGAGCATCACGACGTCCGCTACACCGCCGAGGCGATCAAGTCCTCGGTGGACCTGGCCTCGCGCTATATCAACGACCGCAAGCTGCCTGACAGCGCCATCGACGTGATCGACGAGGCCGGGGCGGCGCAGCATCTGTTGCCTGAATCTCGGCGCCGCAAGACCATCGGTCCTAAGGAGATCGAGGCCGTGGTCGCCAAGATCGCCCGCATCCCGCCGAAGAACGTCTCCAAGGACGACGCCGAGGTGCTGCGCGATCTTGAGAAGAACCTGAAGCGCGTGGTGTTCGGCCAGGACGCCGCGATCGAGGCGCTGGCCTCGGCCATCAAGCTTTCCCGCGCCGGGCTGCGCGAGCCTGAGAAGCCGATCGGCTCCTACCTCTTCGCGGGGCCGACCGGCGTCGGCAAGACCGAGGTCGCCAAGCAGCTCGCCGACACGATGGGCGTGGAGCTGCTGCGCTTCGACATGTCCGAATACATGGAGAAGCATTCGGTCAGCCGCCTGATCGGCGCGCCGCCGGGCTATGTGGGCTTCGACCAGGGCGGGCTTCTGACCGACGGGGTCGACCAGCATCCGCATGTGGTCCTGCTGCTCGACGAGATCGAGAAGGCGCATCCGGACGTCTTCAACATCCTTCTGCAGGTGATGGATCACGGCAAGCTGACCGACCACAACGGCAAGACGGTCGATTTCCGCAACGTGATCCTGATCATGACCTCGAACGCGGGCGCGCAGGAACTGGCCAAGGCCGCCATCGGCTTCGGCCGCGACCGGCGCGAGGGCGAGGACTCGGCGGCCATCGAGCGCACCTTCAGCCCCGAGTTCCGAAATCGTCTGGACGCGATCATCTCCTTCGCCGCGCTGCCGCGCGAGGTGATCCTGCAGGTGGTCGAGAAGTTCGTGCTGCAGCTCGAGGCGCAGCTGCTGGATCGCGGCGTCTCGATCGAGCTGAGCGAGGCCGCCGCCGCCTGGCTGGCCGACAAGGGCTATGACGACCGGATGGGCGCTCGGCCGCTGGCCCGCGTCATTCAGGAGAACATCAAGAAGCCGCTGGCCGAGGAGCTTCTGTTCGGCGAGCTGATCAAGGGCGGCGTGGTCCGCGTCGGCGTCAAGGACGGCAAGATCGACCTTGAATGCCTGCCGCCGGATCATCCCCGCCTGACCGGGGGCAAGAAGACCCCGCTGCTGACGGCCGGGTAGATTTGGCGGGGTAAAGACTAAGGGGCGCTGCGGCGCCCCTCATCTATTTGGAGTAGCGGTGATCACCGATGGATCACCATGCGTGCAATCCAGTCACTCGACCAAATCTCTCAGATAGCAGGCCATGATCTGTGCAATCCCGAGGCTGGGTTCTGACGAACATCAATCTGCGCGGTCCAAACGGAGGTGGAGTTCATTCTCTCCGCTCTCCACTCTAAACTTGACCTCTCCCCAGTCAGGCGGTCCGAACGTCGCGCGGGCGTTATTAGAAAATCCAAAGCCTTCGGTTGGGATTCCAAGGAGGTTCAAATCGAGTTCGTAATTGTTGTCCTCGTCATAGATAAGCGAAAGTCCGTAGGCGCCGGGCTCAAGGCCTTCAATGACGAATTCAGCCCTGCCGTCAACGCCAACCGGCACAACTGCTTCATGCATCGGCGCTTTCATCCAATCGTTCTCGGACGAGAACAAAGAGACGAGAAGCTGTCCCTTTTCAGGAATGCCACCAGTCACATCGACGCTCAGACTGGCGCCCAGCGCAGGGCCTGCGATGAGGTTCGCCAGCAATACTCGTAAGATCACGGGGCTCTGCTCTTAAGGAGGTCGCGAATCTCACAGAGCCGCTCGTAACTCCGGAATATCAAAATGCCAAATTCAAATATCACCCGCGTCGATAGTACGCCGAACACTAAAGCAAGCGGCCAAGCCCAATTTCCTAACGAGTAAAGGACCCATGAACCGTATATTGTGCCACCTACTCCCGCCCAAAAAAGAGCCTGTAGAATGGTCGGCGCAATCATATGTCGGAACAATAGAACGTCGATTATTAAGGCCATCTACTTGTTCTCCCATTGTGAGCGGCGCGAGCGTAACGCTGGGTACTGTGGGTGTCAGTCTAATACCCAA
>QKHF01000148.1 GCA_003250135.1 Paracoccaceae bacterium
CGGGCGAGCACGCGGCGGAGCTTTCGGTCAAGTACGGCAACGTCTCCCCGGCCTCCATCGGGGCGATCCAGCGGCGGCTGCTGGTGCTGGAGAACCAGGGTGGCGCGGGCCTCTTTGGCGAGCCGGCGCTGGAGCTTTCCGACATGATCGCGATCGAGCCCGACGGTCGCGGGCGGGTGAACGTGCTGGCCGCAGATGAGTTGATGCAGGCGCCGCGGCTCTACGCCACTTTCCTGCTTTGGCTGCTGTCCGAACTGTTCGAGGACCTGCCGGAGGTTGGCGATCCCGACAAGCCCAAGTTCGTGTTCTTCTTCGACGAGGCGCATCTTCTGTTCGACCGCGCGCCGCGCGCGCTGGTGGACAAGGTGGAGCAGGTGGCGCGCCTGATCCGGTCCAAGGGCGTCGGCGTCTACTTCATCACCCAGAACCCCGCGGATGTCCCGGACGATATCCTCGGCCAGCTCGGCAACCGAGTGCAGCATGCCCTGAGGGCCTACACCCCGCGCGACCGCAAGGCGTTGAAGGCGGCGGCGGAGACGTTCCGCCCAAATCCAGCCTTCGACACCGAAGAGGCGATCACCCAAGTCGGCGTGGGCGAGGCGCTGGTCTCTACGCTGGAGGCGAAAGGCGCGCCCTCGATGGTGCAGCGGACCCTGATCCGGCCGCCTTCGTCGCGGCTTGGGCCGGCGGACGCGGCGGCGCGAAAGGCGGCGATCGCATCCTCGCCGCTGGCCGGACTTTATGAGGCGATGATCGACCGCGAATCCGCCTTTGAGCGGCTGCAGGCCAAAGCAGCCGAAGCGGCGCGTGAGGAGGCTGAGGCGGTCGAGCGTGCGGCGGAGGCGGAGGAGCGGGAATACAGGCAGGCGCGTCGGTATCAGCCTGCGTCCAGCCCGCGGGCGCGCAATTCGTCGAAGCCCCGGTCGTCTTCGCGTCAATCGGTGGGCGAGGCGTTCGCCAAATCGGTGGCGCGCAGCGTCGGTTCGCAAGTTGGGCGATCTCTGGTCCGGGGCGTTCTGGGAGGGCTGTTTCGCGGGAAATAACGGTCGCTTACCGGATATTGCTCAGGGGGAAGTTTAAAAAATCGTTTCCAAACAACTGGTTACAGGAATAAGTGGGATTAACGTCTAAAGTATATATTGCCTTATATAGGTTTAACGCCGATTTCTCTCAAATATGACGTGAATCGCCACATTCTACGGTCAACGCCCCCAACGCGTGAGACCCAACGATGTCACAGCTTGACCAACTGATCGCCGGCCCCGTTTCGCAAGACTCAGTGCGCGTGCCTCTGCTTGAGATCGGCTTCCAGGCCCGCGGACGAGAGGCGAAGACCCTTTGCGTCGCCACCGTCTCCAAGGTGATCTACGCTGGCTTCGACCGCGCCCTGTCCGACTTTCTTCACGCCACGCAGGGCCACGCCTTTCCGCGCTTCGTCGCCACGATGCATGAGAAGGTCGATGGGTCGGAAGACGGCGCAAAGCAGGTTTCCGAGCGGTTCTACAGCTCCATTCCGGAAGCGCTGGCCTGGATTGGCGAGCGGGCGCTTGACGGCGAAGAGTACGCCCAGGTGACTGTGCATTCCGACTTCAAGAAGAAGGAGGGCGAGACAGCCACGGTCCGCCCGCGGACAATCACCGCGAGCGACGTGCATGCGCTTCGCTCGGCCTTCGCGATCGTCTCGGAACTCGCCGATCCTGCAGTGATCGACATCACCGGCGACTTTGAATCGCTCGCGGTCAATCCGCCGCTGGAAAGCGGCCTGCGCAAGGCCCGCGTGGACTTCTCGAACAACATCATGTTCGTGCCCGGCATCGACGGCGCGGGCGACGGCGTGCAGTTCTCGGTGTTCGAGCTCACTGAAAAGATGCGCGACGATCAGGTGGTGCGCACCTATTCCCGCATCATCTCGGATCTCGTCACCCAGCGTAAGCAGACGGCCGTCGAAGAGTTCCGGATCGCGGCCGAACAGCAGATCCTTAATTTTGACAACGCGCTCGGCTCCCAGCAGCTCAGCGGCTATCGCGCGGAGATCGCGAAAGACCTGATCGCTCGGCTGAAAGCCGGGTTGGGCGAGGAACTTCGCGGAATCTCCGCTCACGCGCGCGCCGTGGCCTTCGACTGGGCCGACGCGGCGCGGCGCGAGGCCGGCGCCCGACGCGAACGTCAGGCTCCCCCGCGCGTCATCCAGGTGCCGCCAGACGCCCGCGGCCGCTGGACCACCACGAACAGGCTTCCCTCCCGCTAGCACACACACCCAACGCTAGTTCACTCCCGCTGCGCACACACACCGGGACGAAGGGTCGGCCCCCGCTTCACTCCACACAAGGGAGGCGGGGGCCGCCTCTGTTTTAGGGGCTGTCTCTAGTCGGTGCCGCGATAGGGCTGCACGTATTGCAGGGCCATGTCCCAGGGAAAGAAGATCCAGGTGTCTTGGCTGACCTCGGTGATGAAGGTGTCCACCGTGGGACGCCCCTTGGGCTTGGCGTAGACCGCCGCGTAATGAGCTTTGGGATAGAGCGCCCGCACGGCTTCCAGCGTCTTCCCGGAGTCCACGAGGTCGTCGATGATAAGTATGCCCGAGCCATCGCCGACGAGGGCGGGGTCTGGGGATTTCAGGACCTGAATCTCGCTCTGGTTCTGATGGTCGTAGGACTTGACGCTGATCGAGTCGACAATGCGGATGTTCAGTTCGCGCGCGACGATGGCGGCTGGCGCAAGGCCGCCGCGGGTGATGGCGACCACCGCCTTCCACGACCCGTCCTCGCCCGGCCCCTGGCCGTCCAGCCGCCAGGCCAGCGCGCGCGCGTCGCGGTGCAGCTGATCCCAGGAGACGTGGAAGCCTTTTTCGTGGGGCAGCCGCTCGGCCATGCTGACTAGCCTTTGTTGACGACGTCGATATCCGGGGCGTCGACCGCCTTCATGCCGACGACGTGATAGCCGCTGTCGACGTGGTGGCATTCGCCGGTCACGCCCGAGGAGAGGTTGGAAAGGAGGTAGAGGCCGGCGTTGCCGACATCCTCCAGCGAGACGTTGCGCCGGAGCGGCGAGTTCAACTCGTTCCACTTCAGGATATAGCGGAAGTCGCCGATGCCTGAGGCGGCCAGCGTCTTCATCGGCCCGGCCGACAACGCGTTGACGCGGATGTTCTTCGGGCCGAGGTCCACCGCCATGTAGCGCACGGACGCCTCTAGCGCGGCCTTGGCGACGCCCATGACGTTGTAGTGCGGCATCACCCGCTCGGCGCCATAATAGGTCAGCGTGACCATCGCGCCGCCGTCGGTCATCAGCTTCTCGGCGCGCTGGGCGAGGGCGGTGAAGGAGTAGCAGGAGACGTTCATAGACAGCTGGAAATTGTCGAATGAGGTGTCGACGTAGCGGCCCTTCAGCTCAGACTTGTCGGAGTAGGCGATGGCGTGCAGCAGGAAGTCCATCCGGCCCCAACGATCGGTGA
>QKHF01000292.1 GCA_003250135.1 Paracoccaceae bacterium
GTATTCATCCCCGTCTCGGTCATGCCGTACCGTTCGAGGATGCGATGCCCGGTACGCGCCTCGAACTGGCGATGCGTCTCTTCGAGTAATGGCGCGGAGCCAGAGATGTAGAGACGCATCTTGGCGCAAAGCTCTGAGGTCAACGCCTTCTCGCCCAGCAAACGCGTGTAGTAGGTCGGCACGCCCATCATCATAGTCACTTGCGGAATGGCTCCGATCGCCTCGGCCGCATCGTAGCGTGGGTGAAACAACATAGCGCCCCCGGCCAGCAGCATCGTGTTGGTCGCCACGAACAATCCGTGCACGTGGTAGATCGGAAGCATGTGGAGCAACACATCTCGCTCCGTCACGCCCCACGCCTGAACCAGCGTTTGCGCGTTGGACGAGAGCGCCCGGTGGGTCAGCATCGCCCCCTTCGAACGCCCCGTGGTGCCTGAGGTGTAGCAAAGACTGGCGAGATCCTCCGCCGCGCGCGGGATAGTCCGAAACTCGGCCGATGCAACGTCCGCCGCCTCCGTCAAGCCGCCCTGCCCGGCGGCGTCCAGCGTCAGCACAACGGCGCCGCCAACACCATCCAGCGCGCCGATGGCCGCCGCGCGCGCCGGATCGCAGACGACGGCTGCTGGCTCGGCGTCACTCAGGAAATAGTCGACCTCCGCCGCCGTGTAGCCGGTGTTGAGCGGCAGGAAAACTCCCCCTGCCCGCAGCGTCGCCAGATAGAGGAACAGCGCCTGATCCGACTTCTCCACCTGTACCGCGACCCGGTCTCCGGGCCGAAGCCCGACCGCAGTCAAAGCATTGGCGATCCGGGCTGTGCGGGCCATCATGTCTGCATAGCTGTGCGCCGCGCCATAGGGCGTTATCAGGAACGGCGCCTCGGCGCGCTCGGTGGCGCGCGCTTCGAACAGGCTGAACAGAGACGCGTTCTCAACGCTCAGGTCCGTCATGACCGCCCTCCCCTTGATCCGAACTTTCCCAATAGAAACCCGTGGCGACGCCAAAGGTCCAGAGCGGCTTTGACATCGCGGCTTGGCTCGGGGACCGTGCCCCACGCGCCCATGAGGGAGATTCGAGCATGACCGTCACCGCCGCCCCCAGATCCGATACAGACGACCTGATCCACGATCCCGAGGGCGGCGTCGCCCGCCTGCGGGAAATCATGCGCCGGCTGCGCGACAAGGATACGGGTTGTCCATGGGACATCGTGCAGACGTTCGAGACCATCGCCCCCTACACGATCGAGGAAGCCTACGAGGTCGCCGACGCGATCCATCGCGGCGAAATGGCGGAGCTTGAGGGAGAATTGGGCGATCTTCTGCTCCAGGTCGTCTATCACGCCCAAATGGCAGAGGAAGACGGCGCATTCACATTCGATGACGTGACGCGCGCGATCTCGGACAAGATGGTCCGACGGCACCCGCATGTCTTTGGCGACGAGAGCCGGGACAAGACGCCTGAGAAGCAGACGCGGGACTGGGAGGAGATCAAGGCCGCCGAGCGGAGAGCGCGTGGCGAGGTGCGAGAAAGCGCGCTTGACGGCGTCGCATCCGCCCTGCCCGGCCTTACCCGCGCCGTCAAACTTCAGAACAGGGCTGCGCGGGTCGGATTTGACTGGCCGCACCGCCACGACGTTCTGGAGAAACTGGTGGAAGAGACACATGAACTCACCGCCGAGATTGAAGCTGGCGATCTGGATGCGATCGAGGATGAGTTCGGCGACTTGCTCTTCGTCATGGCCAATCTCGCACGCCATCTGAGGGTCGATCCCGAGGCGGCTCTGCGGCGCACCAACGCCAAGTTCGAACGAAGGTTTCGGGCGATTGAAGAGCGGCTCGCACGAATGGGTCGAACGCCTGTCGAGTCGGATTTGGAGGAGATGGACGCGCTTTGGGACGCGGTCAAACATGAGGAGAAAACGGCGGCCAAGGGCTAGCCGCCCTGCCCTCGGGTTCGCGAATTTCTTTTCTGATTTTTTTAATCAGGTATTGACCGAGTATTTTTGTCGGGTAATGTCCGGCGGCATCAGAAACCAAGCTGGAATGACGCCAGATGAAATTTTCCGCCCCCATCCTCGCCGCCGCAGCCGTCGTCATGGCGGCGCCCGCTTTCGCCGCCGAGGTGAACATCTACACCTCGCGCCAGCCTCAACTGATCGAACCGATTTTTGAGGCGTTTGAGAAAAGCACCGGCGTCGACGTCAAGGTCCTGTTCGCGAACAAGGGATTGGTCGAGCGCCTGCAATTGGAGGGCGACGCCAGCCCCGCCGACCTCTATGTCACCGCCGACATTGGCAGCCTGATGCAAGCGGTCGATGCGGGCGTTGTCGAGCCGCTGAACAACGCAATTCTTGAAACAACCATCCCAGCCGAATTCCGCGATCCGGACGGTCGTTGGTTCGGGGTCACCACCCGTGCGCGCATCGTCTACGCCTCGAAAGAGCGTGTGGCCGAAGGCGACGTTACGACCTATGAGGATCTCGCGTCGGAGAAATGGAAGGGCCGCGTCTGCACCCGTTCTGGCCGCCACGCCTATAACCTCGCCCTCTTCTCGGCGATGGAGGCGCATCACGGGGCGGAAGCGGCCAAGGCCTGGATCGAGGGCTTGAAATCCAACCTGGCCCGTAAGCCGCAGGGGAATGACCGTGCGCAGGTCAAGGCGATCTGGGCCGGCGAGTGCGACATCGCCATCGGCAATACCTATTACATGGGCAAGATGCTGGAAGACCCAGAGCAGATCGCCTGGGCTGACTCCGTCCGCATAGTGTTCCCGAAGTTCGAGGATGGCGGAGCCCATCTCAACATCTCGGGCATGTCGCTGACGAAATCTTCGCCGAACCGGGAAAACGCCATCAAGCTGATGGAGTACATGGTCTCGGATGAGACGCAGAAACTCTACGCCGCGCTGAACTACGAATACCCCGTGCGGGCGGGCGTAGAGCCGAGCAACCTGGTCAAATCCTGGGGCGCGTTCGATGCCGATACGATCAGCCTGGCGGAAATCGCCCAAGGCCGCGCGAGCGCCCTGCGCATGGTGGATGAAGTCGGCTTCGACGACTGACGCGTTATGACCCAGTCAAGAGGCGGCGGCCGAAAGGCCCCGCCTCTTTCCGTTTCCAAAAGCCGCATTCTTTTTGAGATTTGAGGTGCTGCGCCGCGCGAAAATTCAGGGTAAACCCTCGTCCCCAATAAACCTCGCCTTAAAGGGACAGACGAATGAGCGCGATCATCGACATCACCGCCCGAGAAATTCTGGACAGCAGGGGCAACCCGACCGTCGAGGTGGACGTCACGCTCGAAGACGGCTCGCTGGGCCGCGCGGCGGTGCCGTCCGGCGCCTCGACCGGCGCGCATGAAGCTGTGGAGCTGCGCGACGGCGAGCGGCGTTATGGCGGCAAGGGCGTTTTGAAGGCCGTCTCGGCGGTCAACGGCGAGATTTTCGAAGCGCTGGCGG
>QKHF01000091.1 GCA_003250135.1 Paracoccaceae bacterium
GACCAACACGATGCTGCTGGCCGGGGGCGCTATGTTGTTTCACCCACGCTACGATGCGGCCGAGGCGATCGGAGCCATTCCGCAAGCGACCATGATGATGGGCGTGCCGACCTACTACACGCGTTTGCTGGGCGAGAAGGCGTTGACGTCAGAGCTTTGCGCCAAGATGCGTCTCTTCATCTCTGGCTCCGCGCCATTACTCGAAGAGACGCATCGCCAGTTCGAGGCGCGTACCGGGCATCGCATCCTCGAACGGTACGGCATGACCGAGACGGGGATGAATACGTCGAACCCATTGCAAGGAGAACGCAAGCCGGGCTCGGTGGGGCCAGCCTTGCCGGGTGTCCAGGTGCGCGTCTGTGACGAGGATGGTTCGCCGACGCCGCAAGGTGAAACGGGCGGCGTCGAAGTTCGCGGACCGAACGTCTTCAAGGGTTATTGGCGGATGCCGGAAAAGACCGCCGCCGAGTTTCGCGCCGACGGATTCTTCATGACCGGCGACATGGGCCGGTTCGACGAGGACGGGTATCTGCAAATCGTCGGGCGCGCCAAGGACCTGATCATAAGCGGCGGCCTGAACGTCTATCCCAAGGAAATCGAGGCGGTCATCGACGACGCGCCCGGCGTGAAGGAGAGCGCCGTGATCGGCGCGCCGCACGAAGATCTGGGCGAAGGCGTGGTCGCTATCGTGGTTCCTGAAGGTGGAGCTTCGCTTGACGTCGAAGCGATCGACGCGAGGTGCCGCGAGGTGCTGGCGGGCTTCAAGCGCCCAAAAGCGATCCAATTTGTCGATGAATTGCCGCGCAACGCGATGGGCAAAGTTCAAAAAGCTGCTCTCAGGGAGCAATTTATGGACATTTTCTCAGGCTGATTGAACGCGCTTAAATAAGAGTGGGCGGGCCTTCGCGCCAGCTTTGCCCGCGCCCACGTAAGGCGCATAATGAATATTATGTTAAATAATAGGGCGTGTATCCCCTTGACGTACGGTGGATCGCGTAATTATTCCGCCGCTTTAGCCTCACGCCCGACAGAGACATTAACTTCATCTCCGAACACATTGAAAAAACGAAAATAATTCATTTTTGACATGCGAATTTCAATGTCGATGCCCGCAGGCCCGTCGCGGCGGTCCAGCACGTCGCCGTGAGCGTAGAGCCACGCCAGCGCTTTTCCGGACTCGTGTCGCAAGCGCACGGTGACCTCGACGGCGCCCGCAGAGAGCCGCCCATCGATAAGCTTTAATAAAGCCTCACAACCATCTCCATTAACGGCGGAAATCGCTACAGCGTTGGGATCTCTGTCGGCCTCGTTGAGCGCGCGAAGACGTTCCTCGGGTGGCAGCAAATCTATCTTGTTGCGCGCCTCGACGACGCGGGCCAGCGCGCTTTCGTCCAGTCCCAGATCCGAAAGCACCTGCAATACGTCCAGGCGCTGCGCCTCGCTGTCTTCGCGGGCGATGTCACGCACATGGATGATGAGATCGGCGGAGACGACTTCCTCCAGCGTCGCGCGGAAGGCCGCGACCAGCTGAGTTGGCAGGTTTGAGATGAAGCCGACCGTATCCGAGAACACGGCCCCCCTGCCCGACGGCAGCTTCACCGCTCGCAAAGTCGGGTCCAGCGTCGCGAACAGCATGTCCTTCGCAAGAACCTCGGAATCGGTCAAGCGGTTGAACAGCGTCGACTTGCCGGCGTTGGTGTAGCCGATCAGGGCGACGACGGGCGCCGGCGCGCGCTTGCGGGCGCGGCGGTGCAAATCGCGCGTCTTGGCGACTTTGTCGAGCTGGCGCTTCAGCGCGCCGATGCGCTCATCCAGCTGACGCCGGTCGGACTCGATCTGCCGTTCGCCCGGGCCGCCCATGAAGCCGGTGCCGCCGCGCTGGCGTTCCAGATGGGTCCAGCTACGCACCAGACGGCTTTTCTGATAGGTCAGGTGCGCCAGATCGACCTGAATGCGGCCCTCGCGCGTCTGCGCCCGGTCGCCGAATATCTCCAAGATCAGTCCGGTGCGGTCCAAGACCTTGGCGGACCACGCTTTTTCCAGATTGCGTTGCTGGATTGGCGTAAGTGGCCAGTCGACGATCACCAGGTCAACGCCATCCGCCTTGAAACGCTCGGACAACTCGTCAACCTTGCCTGCGCCCAGCAACGTCGCCGCCTTGGGCGCAGCGACCGGCGCGACTTCCGCGCCGACGATCTCCACGCCCAGCGCTTCGGTCAGGCCGCGCGCCTCCTCCAGCCGCGAATCTGCGTCATGCACGCTGACAGGCCCGGCCTGGCGGTCCAGGTCGGGCGTCAGAACATAAGCGCGGACGCGGGTTGCGCTGGTTTCGTCAGGCGTTGTCTTCGCCCTCGTAAAGAGTGATCGGCTTTGACGGCATCACAGTCGAGATCGCGTGCTTGTAAACAAGCTGGGACTGCCCGTCGCGCCGCAACAGCAGGCAGAAATTGTCGAACCAGGTGATAACACCCTGAAGTTTCACGCCATTCACAAGGAAGATGGTCACTGGTACCTTGTTCTTCCGGACGTGGTTCAGGAACACGTCCTGAAGATTTTGTTTATCGTTAGCCATTATCTCGCTCACCGTGTGCCGACCTTTAACGAGGTGGTCGGACTGTTTTTTGCCGTCGTGCTGACAACATGAGGTCGCAGATGCGCAGTTACTAGTGTTTTTTCGCAACTAACGCGCAGGATAATGTGCCCGCGCCTTCCGCGCGAACCAATAGGTCACATTCGCCAATAGCTTGGGTTGAGCAGCGTGACGAGGGCGAGGGTCTCGACCCGTCCAACGACCATGGCGGCGCAGAGGATCAATCGGGCGGATTCCGACATCGTCGCATAGCCGGCCTCGTCGCCGCCGCCGAATTCCAGCGCAGCGCCGATATTCGCCAGCCCGGCCACCGCCGAAAGCATGGCTTCTTCGAAATTCAGTCCCGCCAGTGACAGCGCCATGGCCGTGATGACCAGAGAGGCGATGAACAGCATCAGGAACACCCAGGCCAGCAGCACCGCCTGATGGTTCGCGCTGACGTCGCCGAAGCCCTCTCGTTTCACGCTGTGCGGATGGGACAGCCGGTCGATTTCCCGCCCCGTATGTCTGAAAAGCACGGCGACTCGCAGAAGTTTGACGCCGCCGGCGGTGGTGGCGGCCCCGCCCCCGATCGCGGCGAGCCCAAGAAGGATCAGGCCCGGATTGCTCAGCCCGGTCCACTCACGCGCCGCGGCCCAGGAAGCGCTTTCGTAGCCTGTCGTCGTGAGGAACGAGAGGCTCATGAACAGGCCGCCCCAGATCGCCGTCAGATTGTCGAGCGGGTCGGCGTCCTTCGCCAGTTCGATGGCGCCGATCCAGTGGCGCAGATAGAGCGCGGCGGTGGCGACGATCAACGCCACGGTCAGCAACGTCAGCTCCTCTCGCCGCGCGATCGACCGAAACGTGGCCTCCTGACTAGGCAGCGCGCCTGCGCGGGTTGCGACGACAATCAGGGCGATGAAGGCGAATAATTCGGCGGTGAAGCTCCCCTGCCCTGCGAATCCGCCGTCATCCATAACAATGGCCCCGGTTGAGACGACGCCCATCGCATGTCCCAGAGCGGCGAAGGGCTGTACGCCGGAAAACAGGAAGAACATCGCCACCAGGCCGGTGGTCACGATGTAGATCGGCGCGATCAGGCGGACGGCGCGCGCCACCCTCCCGACGCTCAACTCGGCCTGGTCTGCGCGGATCAATCGGTCAAGAGCGCGGCCGATGGTGTGCTCGCGGCTGCCGACCTCTCCCATGTCCCGGGCGCGCTCAATCTCGAAGCCGCCGAGGTTGAGCGGCTCAAGGATCGCGAAGCCGGCGGACAAGGTGACGAAGCCGCCAATCCAGCAGGCGAGCGCGCGCCACAACAGGAGCGCGGGTGGCAGATTCTCCAACGTCTCGAACTGGCTGGCGGCTGTGGTCGTCGTAAACGACACCATCTCGAAATAGGCGCCGACCGGCCCAAAATGCGGGACCAGCGCCATCAGCGGCACCGCCCCCAGCATCGGCGCGAAAACCCAGAACAGGATCAGGGACAGCAAGGCGGAGCGCGGTCCGGACACGCCGGTCCGGCCATAGAACGGCAGGCCGGTCAGCCCAAACGCCAGCAAGGTGACGGCGACGCCGAGGAAAAACGCGCGAGCGGTCCGTTCGTCGCCCGTCGCGAGCGCAAACGTCATCGGCGCGAGCATCGCCAAGCCGTAAAGCAGGCACGCCAGCGGGCAGACGGGGAACCGCCAGAGGCTCATCGGCTCAGAGGAAGTCGATGCTGACACGGAACAGTTGCTCGACCTGGCGCACCGCTTCACGTCGCGCGAACACCACCAGAAGGTCGCCATCCTCAATCACCAGATCGCCGGACGGCATTTTTACCTCGCCTTTCGAATAGACGGCGCCGACGATGGAGCCGGGGGGAAAACCGGCCTGCCGGATCCGTTTTCCCGCGATGGGAGAGGTGGCGAGAACCTGCGCCTCGATCACTTCCGCTTCGCCGTCGCGCACCGAGTAGACCGCCCTCACCCGGCCCAGCCGCACATGGCGCAGGATGCTGGAGACGGTCGTCGAGCGCGGGTTCAGAAGCGCGTCGATGCCCAGCGCGTTTGTCAGGGGATTCAGGCTCGCCTCGGTGGTCAACGCGACGGCGCGCTCGCATCCGGCGATCTTGGCGAGCGCACAGGACAGCAGGTTCACCTTGGCGTCGTCCGTCAGCGCGACGATGGCGCCGGCGTCGCTGATCGACGCCTCCGCTAGGATCTCGGCGTCCAGCCCGTCTCCGTTCAGGACGATGGTGCGTTCAAGGCGCTCCGCAGCGTATTCGGCCCGCTCGCGATTTCGCTCGATCAGCTTGGCGCGCACGCCGGATGCGGATTTCTCAATCTCTTCAGCAACTTGCAAGCCGACATTTCCGCCGCCTAGAATGACCACGCGGCCGACGGCCTTGGCGCTGTGGCCGAACAGCTCCATCGCGCGTTTTTCGTCGTCTTTGGCGGTGAGGAAATAGACCGCGTCGCCGGCGAACAGCTGATCGTCTCCGGTCATCACATGAAGGCGGTCTTCTCGCTCGACGGCGAGCACGATGGACTTGAGCGTGCTGAACAGCTCCGTCAGCTGCTTCAGCGGCGTATGGATGATTGGACACTGGTCGTTCAGTCGCACGCCAATCAGACGAACGCGCCCATCGAAAAAGAACTCGGAATCGAAGGCCGCCGGAGACTCGAGCCGCCGCATCACCACCTTGGCGATCTCGACCTCTGGCGAGATCACCACGTCAATCGGCATGTGATCGCGCCGGAAAAGATCGCTCCAGGTCGGCTGAAGATAGGTCTGCGCGCGAATTCGGGCGATTTTTTGCGGCACGGTGAAGACCGAATGGGCCACCTGACAGGCGACCATGTTGACCTCGTCGGACACGGTGGCGGCGATCAGCATGTCGGCGTCCCGCGCGCCGGCCCGCTCAAGCACATCCGGGTGAGAGGCGAATCCGCTGACACCCCCCACATCCAGAACGTCGGTGATGCTGCGGACCAGATTCGGGTTCTGGTCGACCACGGTCACGTTGTTGTTCTCGGCCGAGAGGTGCCGGGCGATCTGGTATCCGACCTGGCCCGCGCCGCAGATGATGACTTTCATCCCGAGGTCCTATTCTTCGGTCTCGTCGTCGGCCATGGCGGCGACGCGGGCGTTGCCCCGTGTGCTGGTCACGACGCCAAGACCTTTGAGCTTGCGATGCAGGGCGGAGCGCTCCATGCCGATGAACGACGCCGTTCTCGAGATGTTGCCGCCGAAGCGATTGATTTGCGCGATCAGGTATTCTCGTTCGAACGCCTCTCGAGCCTCGCGCAACGGCAGGCCGACAATGCCGGCGTGGAGGCTGGAGCCGCCCGTCTTGTCATCCGGCGATGAAACCTCGGACGGCAGATCCTCCAGTTCGACCTCGTCGCTGCTGGCGAGAATGAGCAGACGTTCAACCACGTTGCGCAATTGGCGCACATTGCCGGGCCAGTGATATGACTGAAGCGCAGCCATTGCGCTGTCCGAAACCTTCTTGCGCGGGAGGCCCTGGGCCTCGGCGATGGATTCGATGAAATGACCCACCAAGATCGGGATGTCGTCGCGACGCACGGATAGCGGCGGCACCTCGATCGGGACGACGCTCAGCCGATGATAAAGGTCGCTGCGGAACCGACCCTCGGCGATTTCTTTCTGCAAATCCCGGCTGGTCGCGGAAACCACACGAACATCGACGCGCACCGTATCGGCGCCATCCCGGCGGGTGAAGGTCTGGTCAACAAGGACGCGCAGGATCTTCGACTGCGTGACCGGCGGCATGTCGGCCACTTCGTCAATGAACAGGACGCCGCCATGGGCGCGCTCGAAGAGACCGGGATCGGGCGGTTGGCCGGGCGTCTCGCGACCGAACAGGACCGACTCCATTTGCTCCGGCGCGATCGAGGCGGCGTTCACCACCACAAACGGATGATCCGCGCGCTCGGAATGCTGATGCAGATATCTGGCGGCGACCTCCTTGCCGCAACCCGGCGGGCCGATCAGCAGTACCCGGCTGTTCGTCGGGGCGACGCGGTCCAGCGCTTGCCGGAGGCCCGATATGGCGGCCGAGGCGCCGATGATGTTTGCGGCGGCGAGTTCCTTGGCACGAAGATTGGCGTTTTCACGGCGTAGTTCAGATGCTTCGAGCGCGCGTTGAACAACGACCATTAACTGATCAATATTAAATGGTTTTTCGATGAAGTCGTAGGCGCCCTGCTTGATCGCCGCGACAGCTATCTCGATATTGCCGTGACCGGAGATGATCACCACGGGCAGATCCGGATTGTCTCGCTTGACTGCGCGGAGGATTTCAATCCCGTCCATCCGACTGCCCTGAAGCCAGATGTCGAGGATCAGCAGCGCAGGCGCTCGAGAGTTGATCTCGGCGAGAGCGCTGTCCGCGTCGTGCGCGGTGCGAGTGGAGAATCCTTCATCGCCGAGAATGTCCGAGATCAGATCGCGGATATCCGCCTCGTCATCGACAACCAGAATATCGCTCATCAGATCGCGTCCCCCGTTTCTTTGTTTTCATTTTCGCCGACCCCGCCCGGTCGCCCCGTGAGCGTCAATTTCAGAACCGCCTCCGCGCCCGGCCGCGCGCCTTCGGCGAACGGTTCCGCGTCGCGCAGGGTCACCGACCCGCGGTGGGTTTCGACGATCTTCTTGACGATCGCCAGGCCAAGGCCGGTCCCCTTTTGCCGGGTCGTGACATACGGCTCCAGCAACCGGCTGCGGCCCGTTTTCGGCAGGCCGACGCCATTGTCGGCGACGATGATCTCGGCCTCGCCCCCTTCGACGGACATCCGGATGTGAATCTCGCCGCCCGGCGCGTCTTCGCCCGAATTCTCCGTCAGACGGCCTTCGATCGCGTCGGCGGCGTTCTGCAGCAGGTTTGTGAGCGCCTGGGACATCATTCCCCGGTCGCAGCGGATCGGCACGGCGCCGTCAGGCAGGTCGGTGACGTAGTGAATGTCCGCCCGAGCGCTTTGCTGCAGGAATACCGCATCGCGCAGGATCTGGGCGAGATCCTCCTCTTGGAGTTGCGGTTCCGGCATGCGCGCGAATTTCGAGAACTCGTCGACCATGCGGCGAATATCGCTCGCTTGTCGCTGGATCACGTCCGCGTATTGATTGAATGAGGCCTGATCCTCTTCGTCCAGTCGGCGTCCGTATTTGCGTTTCAGACGCTCGGCGGACAGCTGAATCGGAGTCAGCGGGTTTTTGATTTCATGCGCAATGCGACGGGCGACGTCGCCCCAGGCGGCCATTCTCTGGGCGGCGGAGAGGTCGGTCGTGTCGTCGAAGGTCAGCACGAACCCTTCCGCCTCTCTGAGGCCCTGACGGATCGCGACACGGCAGAGGAACTCCCGGTCCTCATGCCCGATGGCGGCGGCGACCTGATGTTGCGCGACGCCGCTGGGCGCATGGCTCGCTTCATCCAGGATCTTTGCAAAGAAGGGCGCGATTTCCGCCAGCGGGCGGCCGATGGATGGCCCCTGCCCCACTTGCAAAAGCCGTGCGGCGGACTCGTTGATCAGCTCAACCTGTCCCTGCCGGTCGAGGCCGATCACGCCCGCGGTGACGCCGGATAGAACCGCCTCGATGAAAAGACGCCGGCGCTCTGTCTCGTCGTTCACTTCGATCAGGTCGTCGCGCTGCCGTTTGACCTGATGGGTCATCCAGTTGAACACGCGGCCGAGCACGGCGATCTCGTCGTCGCCTGACTCTTCCTGCACACGTGCGGAGAAATCGCCCGCCCCGACCCGCTGTGCGGCGCCGGCCAGCCGGCCAATCGGGCGCGATATGCGCTCGGCGAACCATAAGCCCATCCAGACGGCCGCGAGCGTCACCAAGAGCGCAAAGCCGAGATAGAGCAGCGCGAAATCGAAGAGCACGTCGCTGCGCTCCGATTCAAGCCGCTCGTAAAGCGCGACGGTCTCTCGGGTTTCGTCCAGAAGCCGCAGCACTTCGCCGTCGATGCGGCGGGTCACGTAAAGGAAGGCGTCGGGGAAGTTCGTCAACGCCACCAGCGCCCGGATCTCGTTATTGGCGTCGTCGGCGATGATGATGAGCTGACCGTCTCGAGCGCGCGCCAGAGCGTCGGCGCTGGGCGGATCGAAGCTGAACAGAAAGCTGAACTCGCCGCGCGCCAGAATGCGGAGGTTGGAGTTGACGACATAGGCCTCCGGCATCTCCCGGATCGCGGCTTGACGGCGCACCAACTCCTCGATCCGGCGCCAGTTCACATCGACCCCGATCGCGGCCCGGTTGAGGTCGTTGGCCATCGCCAGCACGTCGCCGCGAATGGATTGCTGATGCTCTCGGGCGTAGGCCTGCGCCGTCTCCAGCGAGTTGCGCACGACTGTGCGCACCTGGTTAGAGAACCAGGCCTCCATGCCGAAATTCACCGTTATGGTTGAGAAGATGGCGACCAGAACCGCAGGCGCCACGGCGATGACGGTGAAGACGCTGGTCAGTCGCAGATGCAGGCGTGATCCGGCTGAGCGCGCGCGGCGCGCCATCACGATGCCGCCGATGCGCCAGGCGATCAGCCCGCCGAGCGCCAGCATGAAGACGAGGTCGGCCAGAAACGCCAGCCGCACCCAGCGTGGGTCGACCAGACCGTCCGCGGCGCGATTCAGGAGGATAAACGTGACGATGGCGAGGACCGGGCCCGCAAAGGCCAAGGCCAAAGCCAGCCGGCCGCTGAGACGCTTTGCGGTCAGTGCGCGGATGAGCCCACGCCCGAACTGGGCGGGCAGGTCTGTGCGCTCGACGCTCATTCGCCTCCGATACGCCACGCGGAGGAGTCCGCTTGTTGGCCGCGAAACTGTTGCGTTGTTACATCAGTTTTTTGCCGCGTGTGACCTGAATGTCAAGGTCCCGTATCTTCTTTCGGAGGGTGTTTCGGTTGATGCCCAGAAGGTCCGCGGCGCGCAACTGGTTGCCCCGCGTGGCCGCTAACGTCAGCGTTAACAGCGGCAACTCGATCTCTTTGAGAATGCGGTCATAGAGGCCCGCCGGTGGCAGCGCGTCATCATGTAGCGCGAAGTAGCGCTTTAGATGCGCCTCCACCGCTGCGCCGAGCGTCTCGGCGGCCGCCATCGAATCTCCCGGAAGAGTCGGGCGCGAGGCGAACTCACGCTGCACTACCGAAGCGTCGATCACATCCTCGGAACTGAGCGCCACCAGCCGTTTGACCAGATTCTCCAGTTCGCGGACATTGCCTTCCCACTCGCGCTCTTTCAGCATGTCGAGCGCCTCGGAGGAGATCGACTTGCGCGGCAGTCCCTCCGCCTCGGCACGGCGCAGGAAGGCGCGGGTCAGGTCCGGGATGTCGTCGATGCGCTCTTTCAGCGGCGGCAGGCGGATCGGCACCACGTTGATGCGATAGAACAGGTCCTCGCGGAACTGACCTTCGCGGATCAGCTGGCGCAGGTTCTGGTGTGTCGCGGCGATGATGCGCACATCGGCGCCGATCGGGCGTCGTCCGCCGACGGTGGTGAACTCCCCTTCCTGCAACACGCGCAACAGGCGGGTCTGGGCGTCGGGCGGCATGTCGCCGATCTCGTCGAGGAACAGCGTGCCGCCCTTCGCCTGCTCGAACTTGCCCGAGACCCGCTCGGTCGCGCCGGTGAAGGCGCCCTTCTCATGCCCGAACAGCTCCGACTCGATCAGCTCTCGCGGAATGGCGGCCATGTTGACCGCGACGAACGGGCCGTTCTTGCGACGGCCATAGCTGTGCAGGGCGCGGGCGACCAGTTCCTTGCCGGTGCCGGAGGCGCCGGAGATCATCACCGTCAGGTCGGTGTTCATAAGCCGCGCCATCACGCGATAGACGTCCTGCATGGCCGCGGAGCGGCCGATCAGCGGCAGCGACTCCTCGCGAGGCTCGATTGCGTCCTCAGGCTTCGCAGGGCGGTTGGCGCTTTCGAGCGCGCGGGAGATCTGGCTGATGACCTCTTTCAGATCGAACGGCTTCGGGACGTACTCATACGCCCCGACCTCGGCCGCGCGGATCGCGGTCATGACCGTGTTCTGCGCGCTCATGACGATCACTGGCAGTTCCGGGCGCTTGCGCTTGATCGCGGGCAACAGGTCCAGCGCGTCGCCATCAGGCATCATGACGTCGGTCAGCACGACGTCGCCCTCGCCGTCCTCAACCCATCGCCAGAGCGTCGAGGCCGAGCCGGTCGCGCGCACGCGGCACCCGGCGCGCGTCAACGCCTGATTCAGAACGGTGCGAATGGACCTGTCGTCATCGGCGAGCAGCACGGTTCCGCCTGTCACGACGTCGCCTCCCTCGATTTGCGCGTCAGCCGTTCTAGCAGCGGCGTCTTCGGCTCTTTCCACTGCGGAAGCAGCAAACGGAAACTGGTTTTGCCCGGTTCGGATTCGCACTCGACCACTCCGCCGTGATCCGCAATTACCTTTGAAACCAAAGCAAGTCCCAGGCCAGTTCCCTTGGATTTCGACGTCACGAACGGATCGAAGATGTTTGGCTTCAGATCTTCCGGCACGCCCGGGCCGTTATCGGTGATTGTGACGTGCAACGGCAGGCTTTCCCGCTTGCCCCCGCCGATCGAGATTTTCACGCCGGTCCGATAGGCGGTCGACAGAGAGATCACGCCGCCTGCTTTCGGAGCCGCCTCCGCCGCATTCTTCAGCAGATTCTGAATAACCTGCATCAATTGCGTGCCGTCGCCGACCGTCATCGGCAGCGATGGATCATACTCTTCCTTGAACCGGACATGGCTGGCGTAACCTGCCGCGGCGGAGCGCTTGGCCTGATCCAGAATGTCGTGGATGTTCACGGGAGATCGCGCGGGCGGGCGCACGTCGCCGAACTGGTCGACCTGCTCAAGGATCGCCTCGACGCGGGCGGCCTCCTCGCGGATCAGCGTCGTAAGCTCCCGGTCGTTTTCATCGGCGCTCATTTCAAGAAGCTGCGCCGCGCCCGATATGCCCGCCAGCGGGTTCTTGATCTCATGCGCCAGCATCGCAGCCATGCCGATGACGGAGCGCGCCGCCCCGCGATGCACCAGCGTTCGGTCCATCTTTTCGGCGATGGAACGCGGATGGATCAGCAGCAACATCTCGCCGGGGCGTTCGTGGATCGGGGCCGCCTGCAGGTCGACCATAGAGGTCGGGCGGTCGCGCCAGGATAGCTCGACGCCATATTCGGCCAGCCACGAGCCGTTCTTGCGGGATTGCTCGATCACGTCGATCAGGCGGCTGCTGTCGCCGGTGAAAGTCTTGAGCGGCTTTCCGACGAGGCTGGCCTGAGAAGAGAACAGGAACAATTCCGCCGCGCTGTTGAGCGCCAGGAACTGGTTCTTCTTGTCGAGGATCATCGCCGGTTCCGGCAAGGAACTCCAGATCACCTCGAAATCGATCGGCTCGCTCAGGCTGCTTCGCACAACTCGCCCTCCTCGCCATGGCCGTAAAGCGGCGCCAGCCCGTTTTTCAGTTCGCGCATCGCGACGCCTGGCTCGTCGATCCGCACCAGGCGGTTCCGCAGCGCGCGCTGATCGGGCAACGCCGCCTCCAGCCGCTCCAGATGCCAGGTCAGGTGCTTGCGGGCGCAGCGAACGCCCAGATACGGGCCGTAGAACTCGATCATCGCTTCCAGATGTTCCTGAATGAGGTCCGCGTGCTCGGCGGGCGTCGGAGGCGTGAATTCCTCCCTCCGTAGCGCCGCGCGAATTTCCGCCGGCCTCCAGGGAGCGCCCTGCGCCCCGCGCCCGATCATCACGCCGCGCGCGGCACAGGCGTCGAGAGCCGTCCGCGCATCCGCGGCGGTCTGGATGTCGCCATTGACGATGACCGGGATCGAGACCGCCTCGACCACCGGGCGCACGGCGCGCCAGTCGGCCGACCCCTTGTAGAATTGCTGGCGGGTGCGGCCATGCACGGTGATCATTTTCACGCCCGCGGCCTCGGCGCGGCGCGCCAGTTCGGGCGCGTTGATGCAGTCCTCATCCCAGCCGAGCCGCATCTTCAGTGTCACGGGGACGGAGACCGCGCCGATCACCGCGTCGATCAGGTTCAGCGCGTGGTCGAGATCGCGCATCAGGGCGGACCCGGACAGGCCGCTGGTCACCTTCTTCGCCGGGCAGCCCATGTTGATGTCGATGATCCTTGCGCCCATCCCCTCAACACGGCGCGCCGCTTCGGCCATCCAGTGCGCCTCGCAGCCCGCGATCTGAACGGAGGTCGCGCCGATATCGCCACTGACTTC
>QKHF01000252.1 GCA_003250135.1 Paracoccaceae bacterium
GGAGGCCCAAATGGTCTGGGTCGGCGCGGTGGGAGGCGCGGCGTGGCGCAACCGGCCCCTGCGGCTGGCCTTCGAGGGCGGCTGCCTGTTCCGGGCGCCCACAATGGAGGCGCTGGAGAAGGCGGGCATTCCTTGGGAGATGGCCGTCGAGTCGGATTCGACGCGCACCATCGAGGCGAGCGTCTCGGCCGACCTCGCGGTGCATGTGGCGCTGGAAAGCAACATCGCCCCCTACGCCGAGCCGATCCGCCATGGCGGCGCCCTGCCCGATCTGCCCAGCATGAAGATCTGCATGTATGCGGCGCGCGGGCCGAAAGCGGCGCTGGTGGAGGCGCTGGCCGACTGCGTGCGCCACGCCTGGCGCGGCGGGCAATTGAAGGCGGTGGACGCGGCGTGACGGCCTAGCCCACCCTGAGCACCACCTTGCCCATCGCTTTCCGCGATTTCAGCAGCGCCAGCGCCTCATTGGCGCGGTCGAAGGCGACGATGTCCGAGACCTCCACCCGGAACCGCCCCGCCGCGCGCCATTCCCGCAGAGTGCGCAGGCTGTCGATCAGCGGCTTCGGCTTCTTCTCCAGGTAATCGCCCCACCAGAAGCCGATCGCCGAGACGTTCTTGACCAGCAAGATGTTGGCGGGAATCTGCGGAACCTCGCCGCCGGCGAAACCGATCGGCAGCAGCCGCGCTTCGAACCTCGCCGCGCGCAGCCCGGCCTTGAACATGTCTCCGCCCACCGTGTCGTAAAGAACATCGACGCCGCCCAGCGCCTTCAGCTTGGCGACCAGCTCCGCGTCCTCGGCGTCGATCAGATGCGCCGCGCCCTTCGCCTTCGCCAGCGCCAGCTTCTCCGCTCCGCGGGCGACGGCGATCACCTCCGCCCCCATCAGCGCGCCGACCTCGACCGCGGCCAGCCCGGCGCCCCCGGCGGCGCCGGTGACCAGCAGCCGCTCGCCTGGCTGCAGTCCCGCCCGGTAGTCGAGCGCCATATGCGCCGTGCCATAGACCACGGCGAGCCCGGCGATCTCCGCATCCGGCACGCCATCGGGCGCGGGCAGGCAATGGGCGGCGGGAACCACGACCTGTTCGGAGAACCCGCCCGAGCCGCACACCGCCAGCACGCGGGTTCCGGGACGAAGCGGTTGCGACGCGCCCCCGATGAGCGACGCGCCGCCCAGCCCGGTCGCGCCCAGCATCGCGTCGCCCGACGCCTCGACCACGCCGCAGACCTCGATCCCCGGCGCGAAGGGAAAGGGCGGCGTCGCCTGATACTGGCCCTTCAGCATCAGCGTGTCGGCGAAATTGACCCCGGCGGCCAGCACCCGCAGCCGAACCTCGCCCGGCCCCGACACTGGGGCCTCCAGATCGTCCGGTTTCAGCTCGCCGCCCTTTTCATGGACCCGCATGGCGCGCATCGCAGCTCTCCCTCGATTTGCCGCCCGGGACCGTATCGTCCGGGCGCGCCCTGCGCTATTGCGAAACACAAGGGAGGCGAGTGATGAAACTGATCGGGATCATCGGCGGCATGAGCTGCGAGTCGACCGCGCTCTATTACGACGCGCTGAACCGGGGCGCGCGGGCGCGGCTGGGCGGGCTATCCTCCGCCGAGTGCCTGATCTGGTCCGTCGATTTCGCGCGCATCGAGGCGATGCAGGCCGAAGGACGCTGGACAGAAGCGGGCGGGGAACTGGCGGCTATCGCCGGGAAGCTGGACGGCGCGGGGGCGGAGATCATCCTGCTCGCCACCAACACCATGCATAAAGTGGCCGCGCCGATCGAGGCGGCTCTGTCCTCCGCCCGCTTCCTGCACATCGCCGACGCGACCGGCGCCCGGATCAAGTCCGCTGGTTTCCAGCGCCCCGCGATCATGGCCACCGCCTATACGATGGAGCAGGAGTTCTACACCGGCCGCTTGCGTGCGAAACACGGCCTCGAGCCGGTGATCCCGAACGACGCCGACCGCGCAGAAACCCACCGCATCATCTATGACGAGCTCTGCCTCGGCGAGACGCGCCCCGAAAGCCGCGCCGCCTACGAGGCCGTCGCCGGGCGTCTGGCCGAGGCGGGCGCCGACTGCCTGATCCTCGGCTGCACCGAGGTCGGCATGCTGCTTTCGGAGGCCAACAGCCCCCTGCCCGTCTTCGATACGACCCTCATTCACTGCGACGCGGCGCTTGACGCGGCGCTGGCCTTGCCGTGAGGCTGAGGCACGAGCCCACGCGAAGGAAGAATGGATGTCGGAACAGGCCGTGCTGAAGAACCTCGCTGCGATCGTCGGCGCGGATGGAGCGATCAGCGCCACGGACTGGCGCGTGGCCTTCGAGCCGACCGACGGTTGGGTCTGGGTTCATCTCGATCGAAACGACGGCGATGTCGCCGACTGGCTGCTGGGCAAATCCGGCGCGCCGCAGGATGTCGCCTGGGCGCTTCTGGAAGAGGACACTCAGCCGCGCGCGCGTCAGGTCGACGACGGCGTTCTGCTGGTGCTGCGCGGCGTCAACCTCAACCCCGGCGCCGCGCCCGAAGACATGATTTCGGTGCGCCTATACGTCACCGAGCGGCGCGTGATCAGCGTGACTCAACGGCCAATGCGCGTGATTCAGGATATGACCGACCGCGCGGAGAAGGGCGATTTCCCGCGGACGCCGGCGACATTCATCACTCGGCTCGTCGAGGATGTGCGCGCGCGGGCGGAGCCCGTTCTCGATGGATTCCAAGCCCGGCTTGAGGCGCTCGAAGACGCTTCATTCGAACGCCACTTCGCCGCGTCCGACCGACAGGAGTTGAACTCGTTGCGCCGCGCGGCCTCCCACACACGCCGCCATATCGCCCCGCAGGCGCGCGCACTGGTCGCGCTTGTGGCGCTGGCGCCGCGCTGGTTGCCCGCCGAGCAGCGCGACGCCCTGCATGAAGAGGCCGCCGCTTTCGACCGCATGGCCGGCGACCTCGATTCCGTTCTGGATCGCGCCGCGATCCTGCGCGACGAGGTGGACACGAAAATCGCCGAGCGCGCCAACCGCATCCTGCTGCTGTTCTCCGTCGTCGGCGCCGTGTTCCTGCCGCTGACCTTCCTGACCGGCCTTCTGGGCGTGAACCTGGCGGGGATTCCGAGCGCCGACAGTCAGTGGGCCTTCGCCGGGCTGGCGACGCTCCTCGTCGTCCTCGGCGTTATCGAGGTGCTGGTGATACGCTGGCTGAAACTGTTCTGAGATTGACCAGCGGGTCTGTCCGAAACTCGGAGACGTCTTGTGCTTGAAATCGCGACCACCACCTCCGCGCCCATGCTGGTCATCGGCCTCCTGACGGTCGGTGGCGTGATCCTGGTCGCGCTGATGACCTATTTCCTGTCCCGCGCCTTGCTGGGCGGCCGCGCCGACGAGGAATCCCGCGATCTTGCGGGTTCGGTCATCTTTCGAGTC
>QKHF01000229.1 GCA_003250135.1 Paracoccaceae bacterium
AGCGGAAAGCCGCCATTCGTTGCGACTGCAGCGTGATCTGAGGCGGTGATTTCCGCTATGCGCCAAAACCGGACCGACGCGACCGCAGCATGACTCAGTGCGCCGGTCTCAGTCCCCTATGGCGAGGAAGCAGCGGCTCTACCGCTTTGAAGCGTTACTTCCGTAAGGCAGCCAGTTCATTCTCCGGCCCTTAGACCGGAACAATCAGGCGAGATGGTCCCTCAGGAACGGCGCCACCCTGTCGAGGGCCAGCCCGACTGGCTCGGGCTTGTCGTAAAGGTCGTAGTGCGACCAGTCTTCCAGCGCCACCAGTTGCCGGTCCTTCGACGCCGTGGCCCGGCCATGAACTTCCAGCCCGTCGCGGTAAGCGCCGAACGCTCCGACCTTCTGACCGATCACCACCATCATGGGCTGCGTCATCAGTGTCTCGGCGAAGTTGAACGCATCCCAGGCCAGCGTCTTCTGAGCGTGGCTGAACAACATCCGCGTCGCCCCGCCCGGCTGTTGCCCACGCGGCGTCTTGTAATAGTCCGTCGCCTCGAACACATCGCGTTCGGTCAGGCCGTTGTCCCGTGCCATATCAAGGCTCAGCGGCAGCAGTTCGTTGACCTGGGCCTCTCCGCCACGCGCCTCGGCGGTGCGTTGTGCCGCCATCGCCTCCAGCGCGCCGCGCGGATCGAAATTGCTGAAGCCCTCCCGGAAAAGGCGGCCGATATTGACGGGAGTGATGCCGACCACGGCCTTGATGCGCTTCTCGGTCAGCGCTGCGTTCAGGATATAGCCGCCACCGCCGCAGATCCCGATCCCGCCGATCCGGTCGGCGTCGACGTAAGGCAGGGTCACTGCGTAGTCGATGACATGGCTGATATCCTCGACCCGCTGTGCGGGGCTTTCGATCCAGCGGGGCGCGCCGCCGCTTTCGCCCTGATAGCTTGCATCAAAGGCGATGACGACAAAGCCCTGTTCGGCCAGCGCCTTGCCATAGACCGCGCTGGAGGTCTGTTCCTTGCAACTGCCAAAGGGATGGACGGCGACGATGGTCGGATAGGCTCTGGTTTCGTCGAAACCGGGCGGCGTCAGGATCAGTGCTGCGATATCCCAGGCCATGTCAGCATTGCGGAATGATACGGATTTCATGTCGGGCTCCTCAATCTTGTACGAGCGTCCCTCCCGGTCAGGCGGGGCGCATGGGGTGGGGCTCAAGCGAAGCTCGGCTTATGCGGCCAGCTTGTCCTTGAAGAACGGGCCGAGGACCGAGACCGCCTCGGCGACGTACTTCTCGCCGTCATAAAGCTCCATGTGGTTGGCGCCCTCGACCACATGCATGGCCTTGTCGGTGCTGGCCGCCCGCGCGATCAGATCGTCGCTCATCCACTTGCTGCCTGCTTCGCTGCCCGCGACGATCAGCAGCGGCTGGGTCAGGAAAGCCTCGGCCTTGTGATAGGCGTCGTAGGTGATGATCTGGTTCAGGCTGCGAGCCGTGGCGAAACCAGGCGCGGTGGCGCACGCGGCGCGCGGCGTGTGGTAGTATTCCCAGGCCTGACGCAGCTCCTCGTTCGGGGCCTCTTCCTCTTTCAGCGGGGCCAGCGGCATCGGCGCCTTGTCGTCGCTCGCCGCGTCGGCGGTGCGCGCGCCCGAACCCATCTCGATCAGCGGCAGGGCGTCGGCGTCCTTGACGCTGTTGTCCCAGCCGTTGCGGAACATCTGGCCGATATTGACCGCGCTGACCGTGCCCACGGCCTTGATGCGGTGATCCTGGATCGCCGCGTTCGCGGTGTAGCCGCCGCCCGCGCATATCCCCATCGCGCCGATCCGGCCGGCATCGACGTATGGCAACGTGGTCAGGTAATCGAGTACGGCGCTGACATCCTCGGTGCGGACATGCGGGTTTTCGAGCTGACGCGGCTCACCACCGGATTCGCCCTGATACGAAGCGTCATAGGCGATGGTGACGAAGCCTGCATTGGTCAGCTCGCGCGCATAGGCGCCCGCAGTCTGTTCCTTCACGCCGCCGCCGGGGTGCGAGACAATGATAGCCGGATATTTCTGGCCCTCATCGAAACCCTCGGGGAAGTTGATGACGGCCGACATGGTGATGGTTGGGTTGTTGGTGTTTTGAAAGCTGATCTTGCCCATGGTCGTTCTCCTTGGTTTGCAGATGCCGCCGTAGGGGGCCTGCGGTTCGACTATGAAAATACGATCCGACGGGCTAGCATTCTATGGATGATAAATTCTTGTGCTTATAAGCAGACAGCTTAATGAACCGAGAAGACATGGCGGACCTGACGGCATTCGTCGCCGTGGCTGAGGCGCGCAACTTCACCCGCGCCGCTGCACAGGTCGGGGTTTCGCAATCAGCCCTAAGCCAAATCGTGCGGCGGCTTGAGGAGCGCCTCGGCGTCCGCCTCCTCGATCGAACCACCCGCAGCGTCGCGCCGACGCCCGCCGGTGAACGGCTGGTCGAGCGCATGGCGCCCATGCTGCGCGATCTCGACGAAAGCCTGACCGAACTCGGGGAGTTCCGCGACAGGCCCGCAGGCTCCATCCGCATCACCTCGGTCGAACACGCCGCCCGCAGATATATCCGCCCCGCCCTGACGCAGCTTCTCGAAGACAATCCCGACATCACCGTCGAAATCATCATCGACTACGGCCTGTCGGATGTGGTCTCAGACCGGTTCGACGCCGGTGTCCGCCTGGGCGAGCATGTGGCGAAGGACATGATCGGCCTGCGGATTTCGCCCGAGATCCAGATGGCCATCGTCGGGGCGCCGGAATACTTTCAACGGCATCCGGCTCCCGCCGAACCGCGCGATCTGGTCGACCACCGCTGCATCAATCTCAGGCTACCGTCGTCGGACACCCTGAACGCATGGCGATTGCTGGAGAATGGCGGTGAGATCAGGATCAGGAGCGACGGGCCGCTGATCTTCAACTCGATCGAACTGATCCTCGACGCGGCGCTCGACGGTAGCGGCCTGGCCTATCTGCCGCTTGACCAGGTCAAATCATGCTTGGAAACGGGGCGGCTGACCCGCATCTTCGCGGAGCAGACGCCGCCGCTGCCACCCTATCACCTCTATTATCCCAACCGCCGCCACAGCGCACCGGCCTTCAGACTGTTCGTGGACGCGCTGCGACGTCAAGTTCGGCGTCTATAGCTCCTAGGCTGAAGCCGGCCGACTGAGCGGGCGATGAGCGTACTCACATGGTGGAGCCGACGGCACACGTAAGCGTCGCCACGGGTAGGCCGACCGACAGGGTGGACCTCGAGCGCCGCCACGCCTGAGGCGCAACTTTGCCGTGCTTGGGGCCGGGTTTGCGGGGTTTTAAACCGCCGCCGCGCCGCACTTAACATAAGGGCGCTTACGAGCGCTTGACCAACGCCCCATTGTTCGACCGTA
>QKHF01000077.1 GCA_003250135.1 Paracoccaceae bacterium
GCGACGGGGCGCTACGCGGCGGCGGCGGAAGTCTCCAAGGGCAAGGACACGCCCTCTGGGCATTGGGAGATCGCGGGTCTGCCGGTTCCTTTCGAGTGGGGCTATTTTCCCGACACGCGCCCCGCCTTTCCGCCCGACCTGACCGCGCGCCTGATCGCCGAAGCGGGGCTGCCCGGCATCCTCGGCGATCGCCACGCCTCCGGCACCGGGATCGTCGCCGAGTTGGGCGAGGAGCATCTGAGGACCGGAAAGCCGATTTGCTACACCTCGGTCGACAGCGTGTTCCAGATCGCGGCCCATGAGCAGGCGTTCGGGCTGGAGCGGCTTTATGAGGTCTGCGAGATCGCCCACCGCCTGACCGCGCCGATGAAGATCGGCCGGGTGATCGCGCGTCCTTTCCTCGGGACCTGCGCCGCCGATTTCACGAGAACGGCGAACCGGCGCGATTTCGCGATCCCTCCGCCGGAGCCGACGCTCTGCGACCGCGTAGTCGCGGCGGGAGGCCGGGTGATCGCGATCGGCAAGCTCGGGGATATCTTCGCGCAACAGGGCATATCCGAGGTTCGAAAGGGACCAGACGACATGGCGTTGTTCGACGCCGCGCTCGGCGCGATGGAGGATGCGCGCGACGGCGATTTGGTGTTCGCCAATTTCGTCGAGTTCGACTCGCTTTATGGGCATCGCCGGGATGTTCCGGGCTACGCCGCGGCGTTGGAGCGGTTCGATTCGCGACTGCCCGAGGCGTTAACCCGTCTGCGGGATGGCGATGTGATGATCCTGACCGCCGACCATGGCAATGACCCGACCTGGAAGGGCACGGATCACACGCGAGAGCAGGTTCCGGCGCTGATCGCGGGGCCGGGCGTCGCGCCGGGTTCGGCCGGGCGCCGCGAAAGCTTCGCGGATATCGGAGCGACTGTCGCGGCGCATCTTGGTTTGCCGCCGGGTCCGCACGGACTGGCTATCCCGCTAGGCGCGGCTGAGGGTGAGGAGAGCTGATGGCCAGCGATTGGCGCGATTTTCCGAAACTTGAGCTGCACCTGCATCTGGAGGGCGCCGCGCCCCCGGCCCTGACCCGGCAGATAGCCGCCCAAAAGGGCGCCTCGACCGACGGGCTGTTCGACGGCGCGGGCGGCTACGCCTGGGACGACTTCACCGATTTCCTGAAGGTCTACGATCAGGTGGCGGCGTTCTATCAGGCGCCGGAAGCCAGCGGACGTTTGGCGGAGGCGGTGCTGAGCGAAGCGGCGGCGAATGGCGTGATCTACATGGAGATTTTCCTGTCGCCCGACCATGTCTCGCCCGCCGGCGGCGCCGACCAAAGCGCTTGGGAGGAGCATCTGGCGGCCGTCACCGAAGGGGCCGAGCGCGCCGAGGCGGCGACTGGGATCGTGGCGCGGTTCATCCCTCTCTGCGTCAGGGGCCTCGGGCCGGAGCGCGCCCTGCGCGCGGCCCAGGTCGCGGCGCGCGCCAAGACGGAGCGGGTCGTCGGCTGGGGCATGGCGGGGGATGAGCGGGAATACAAGCCGGTGGATTTTGCTCCGGCGTTCCAACTCGCCGCCGACGCGGGGCTGAGGCTGACCGCCCATGCGGGCGAGTTCGGCGGCCCGGAAAGCGTGCGCGCCGCGCTCGACGATCTCAGAGTGGAGCGGATCGGCCACGGCGTGCGGGCGATCGAGGACCCCTCGCTGGTCGAGAGGCTGGCGGACGAAGGCGTGACGCTGGAGGTCAACCCCGGCTCGAACGTCGCGCTGGGCGTCTATCCCGACTGGGCGGCGCATCCCCTGCCGCGGTTGCGCGGCGCGGGCGTGAAAACGACGATCTCGACCGACGATCCGCCCTTTTTCCACACCACCATGACCCGGGAGTACGACATGGCCGAAAAGACGTTCGGTTTCGGCAAGGAAGTTTTTCGGGAGATCGCGGAGACGGCGCTCGATGCGGCGTTCTGCGACGCCGAGACGAAAGCCGCTCTGAAGGCCCGGCTGGACCGCTGACGGCTCGACGGGCGAGCGGAACTTCGCCAAGATCAGCGCTCGTCGCCACCGACCGGAGCCTCCCCATGACCGACGCCGCCGACCCGCACCTGACCATCGTCGATCACCCGCTGGTGCAGCACAAGCTGTCCATCGCCCGCGACAAGGCGACCTCGACCTACGGGTTCCGCCAGTTGCTGCGGGAGATCAGCCTGCTGCTCGGCTACGAGGTTCTGCGCGACCTGCCGCTGTCCACCCGCATGATCGAAACGCCGCTGGAGGAGATGGAGGCGCCGACGCTGGCGGGCAAGAAGCTGGTGCTGGTCTCGATTCTGCGTGCGGGCAACGGGCTCTTGGACGGGATGCTGGAGTTGGCGCCAAGCGCGCGCGTTGGGTTCGTCGGTCTCTATCGCGACCCGAAGACCCTGGAGGCGGTGCAGTATTATCTGAAGGTGCCGGCCGATCTCGGTGAGCGCCCGGTGATCGCCGTCGATCCGATGCTGGCCACCGGCAACAGTTCAGTCGCCGCCATCGATCGCCTGAAGGAGGCGGGGGCCAAGGACATCCGCTTCGCCTGTCTTCTGGCCGCTCCGGAAGGGGTCGCACGGATGAAAGAGGCTCATCCGGATGTGCGCATCTTCACGGCCGCGCTCGACCAGCGCCTGAACGAAAAGGCCTATATCCTGCCCGGACTGGGCGACGCGGGCGACCGGATGTTCGGCACCAAGTGAAGCGGCCGGAAACGGGAAACGCGCCGGATCTGCCCATCCGGCGCGTTTCGATCGCGTTCAGGGAGGGGGAACGCGATGGGGATTCAGCGGGCGCCATTCAGGTTGGCGATGGCGACCAGCGTTCCGTCCGCGGCGCCGAACGTGGTTTTCGCGCCAGAAGTGGAGGACTGCGCCAGCGAGGCGAATGTGTCGAGCATCAGCGTAAGCATCTGAGTGTTTCCTACCAGTAGCTGTGGTGTTCCATTGACGCCCAGATAGGCGTTCGCCTGAATTTTGTGCAGTGCAAAATGGCGCATTTCCGATATGCATTTAACGCATACCGCATCTCAGGGGCGCATGCGTCTCTTCGGCGCTCACCGCATCGTCACCGTTCGAAGGCTGGCTCCGTCGCGCGCGCCGCGCTACACCGGATTCATGATTGACGCGCAGAAGTCCATGCTTGCAGAGGGGCCGCTGGCCGGCCTGAAGGTGCTTGATCTGTCCCGCATTCTCGCGGGGCCGACCTGTTCGCAATTGCTGGGCGACCTGGGCGCGGACGTCCTGAAGGTGGAGCGGCCGGGCAAGGGCGATGACACGCGCGGCTGGGGCCCGCCCTTCGTCACCGACGCTGAGGGGCGCGAGACGACCGAAAGCGCCTATTATCTCTGCTGCAATCGGAACAAACGGTCCGTCGCC
>QKHF01000159.1 GCA_003250135.1 Paracoccaceae bacterium
CATGCCGCGGAAGTAAGGCGGGTTCTGCACGTAGGTCGAGCTCGCCGGCCAGTCATAGGTCTTCTGGTCGGTGGTCTCGACGCCGCGCCATTTCTCGTCGCCCTTGAACACGTCGGCGTATTTCGACTGGAACGCCTCGCGGGTCACGGTCTGCTCGACCAGGTCCGCCACCTCCTTCGAGGTCGGCCAGATGTCCTTCAGGAAGACATCATTGCCGTCCTGGTCCTGGCCGATCGGCTCGGAGGTCAGGTCGATGTCCAGCGTGCCAGCCAGCGCATAGGCCACCACCAGCGGCGGCGAGGCCAGGTAGTTGGCGCGCACGTCGGGGCTGATGCGGCCCTCGAAGTTGCGGTTGCCCGACAGCACCGAAGTCGCCACCAGGTCGCCCTCGGCGATGGCTTCCGAGATCTCCGCTTGCAGCGGGCCGGAGTTGCCGATGCAGGTGGTGCAGCCGTAACCGACGAGGTTGAAGCCGACCTTGTCCAGATCCTCCTGCAGGCCCGCGGCCTCCAGATAGGCCGAGACGACCTGCGAGCCGGGCGCGAGCGAAGTCTTGACCCAGGGCTTGCGGTTGAGGCCCAGAGCCGCCGCCTTGCGGGCGACCAGACCGGCGCCGATCATCACATACGGGTTCGAGGTGTTGGTGCAGGAGGTGATCGAGGCGATCACGACCTTGCCCGACTCCATCGTGTAGTCCTCGCCCTTGACCGGAACCTGCTTGCCCATCGGGCGCTTGAACGAGGTCTCCATCTCCTTGCGGAAGGCGGCCTTGGCGTTCGACAGCGCGACGTAGTCCTGCGGACGCTTCGGGCCGGAGATCGCCGGCACGATGGTGCCCATGTCGAGATGCAGCGTGTCGGTGTAGATCGGCGCGTAGTCCGACCCGCGCCAGAAGCCGTTCTCCTTGGCGTAGGCCTCGACCAGCGCGATCCGGCCCTCGTCGCGGCCGGTGTTGCGCAGATAGCGGATGGTCTCTCCGTCGATCGGGAAGAAGCCGCAGGTCGCGCCGTATTCGGGGGCCATGTTGGCGATGGTCGCCCGGTCCGCCAGCGGCAGGTGATCAAGACCCGCGCCGTAGAACTCCACGAACTTACCGACCACGCCCTTCTGGCGCAGCATTTCGACCACTTTCAGCACCAGGTCGGTGCCGGTCACGCCCTCGACCAGCTCGCCGGTCAGCTCGAACCCGATCACCTCGGGGATCAGCATCGAGATCGGCTGGCCCAGCATCGCCGCCTCGGCCTCGATGCCGCCGACGCCCCAGCCCAGGACCGCCGCGCCGTTCACCATCGTGGTGTGGCTGTCGGTGCCGACCAGCGTGTCGGGATAGGCGACCTCGGCCCCTGTCTGATCGGTGTCGGTCCACACGGTCTGCGCCAGATATTCCAGGTTCACCTGATGGCAGATGCCGGTGCCCGGCGGCACCACGCGGAAGTTGTTGAACGCGTTCTGCCCCCATTTCAGGAAGGTGTAGCGCTCCATATTCCGCTCATACTCGCGGTCCACGTTCATCTGGAACGCGCGCGGATTGCCGAACTCGTCGATCATCACCGAGTGGTCGATCACCAGATCCACCGGGTTCAGCGGGTTGATCTTCTCCGCATCGCCGCCCAGCGCCACGATGCCGTCGCGCATCGCCGCCAGATCCACGACCGCGGGGACGCCGGTGAAGTCCTGCATCAGCACGCGGGCCGGGCGATAGGCTATCTCGCGCGGGTTGTCGCCGCCCTTCTCGGCCCACTCGCCGAAGGCCTTGATGTCGTCCACGCTGACCGAAAATCCGCCATCCTCGAAGCGCAGCAGGTTCTCAAGCACCACCTTCAATGAGGCCGGGAGCTTCGAGAAATCGCCCGCGCCCGCCGCCTGCGCGGCCGGGATCGAATAATACGCGTAGGTCTTGCCGCCCGCGGAAAGCTCCCGGCGGCAATTCAATTTGTCAGAACCTGTCTTGATCGGCACTTGGCATCTCCTTTACCTGTCCGCGCATGGACGGCGAATGTTCTTGTGTTCGTCGTATTTTACTTTTTGGGAGGCTGAACCTACGGACCATTTACGCCAATGAGACGTAGGATTGAAGTCCGTGCTTCAGCTCCGATTTTTGCGCTGTTAGCGACCTCGACGCTTGATGCTCGATGCCCTCCCGCATCATGCGTCGACCCTATCCCAGGATGGGAAAATTCGCGATGACCTTTCTTCCTCCCCAGGTGGTTGTCCGCGCCGTTTTTGTGCGGCGCATTATCGTTTCTTCGGCGTAGATACGAACATTGGCTGTCATGAAGCTTACACCGGCCTCGCCGCGCGCAAAACGCCTCATATCGTTCGAAATAACGATACATGGCCGCTCTGCGCAATCCCGACCCGACCTCGCACGCATCCATCACCCTTCGGTAATTTTATTAGCCAATCTGAAGCCGAAATGCAATATGCGGATTGTGCGGCGCAGCATGCGGCTCGACGCCGCGTCGGAGGCGACCCTTACGATCCGGACCGCAAGCACCTAGTATCGCCCCTGAGCGGTCGAATCCCAGCCGCTGCGAAAGAGGCCTCGAATGGACCCAATGCGACTATTCTTCGTTCTCGCGCTGATCGGGTTTGTCCTCTCGGGCCGCAAGTTTCTGGACGCGTGGCGGGATAAGAGCGATCGCGGCCGCCCGCGCCGTTTCCTGTTCGGCGGGTTGTGCCTGGCCTGCTTCATCGCGATGGGGTTCTTCGAGCTTCCCGGCTGACGCGCAACGAAAAAGGCCCGCGCGCGGCGGGCCTTTCGAACTCGGTCTTTGCGGGATCAGGTCCGCAGTTTCGGCGGCCCGTCGCAGCTTTCAACATCCGGATCGTCGAAGCTCTTTCCGCAGACGCCGCACTTGTCGACGCCCTTGATCGCGCCCAATCCGCCGCAGCTGCCGGTGATCCGCTTGCCCTGCGCCATAACCCCGACCGCCATGCCGACAATCACCAGCAAGAAGATGACAAAGGCGATGGCGGCGGTTTCGATCATGGCTCGGCTCCGATCTGGAGACCTCGGCGGTTATCCGCCGAAGTCGTCCAGCATGATATCTTCACGCTCCACGCCAAGATCAAGGAGCATGTTGATCACAGAGCTGTTCATGATCGGCGGGCCGCACATGTAGTACTCGCACTCTTCGGGCGCCGGGTGGTTCTTCAGGTACTCGTTGTAGAGCACGTTGTGGATGAAGCCGGTGTAGCCGTCCCAGTTGTCATCCGGCAGCGGATCCGACAGCGCCACATGCCAGGTGAAGTTCGGGTTCTCCGCGGCCAGCATGTCGAAATCCTCGACGAAGAACATCTCGCGCTTGGATCGCGCGCCATACCAGAAGGTGATCTTGCGCTTGGAGCTGAGCCGTTTCAGCTGGTCGAAGATGTGCGAGCGCATCGGCGCCATGCCGGCGCCGCCGCCCACGAACACCATCTCCTTGTCGGTGTCGCGGGCGAAGAACTCGCCGAACGGACCGGAGATCGTGACCTCGTCGCCCGGCTTCAGATTGAAGATGAAGGTCGACATCTTGCCCGGCGGGATCTTGCTGGGATCCGCATGCGGCGGCGGCGTCGCGATGCGGACGTTCAGCATGATGAGGCCGCGCTCCTCCGGATAGTTCGCCATGGAGTAGGCGCGCACCACATGCTCGTTGTTGACCGCATGGATGTCCCAAAGGTTGAACTTGTCCCAGTCCTCGCGGAACTTCGGCGCGACGTCGAACTCCTTGAAGCCGATCTGATAGGGCGGGCACTCGATCTGGATGTAGCCGCCGGCGCGGAAGTTGACGTTCTCGCCTTCGGGCAACTCCAGAACCAGACACTTGATGAAGGTGGCGACGTTGTCGTTCGAGCGCACCTTGCAGCGCCACTTCTTGACGCCGAACACCTCGTCCGGGATCTGGATCTTCATGTCCTGCTTGACCGCGACCTGACAGGACAGGCGGTCGCCCTCGCGCGCTTCGCGCTTGGTGATGTGCGACAGCTCGGTCGGCAGGATCGATCCGCCGCCCTCGTGAATCTTCACCCGGCATTGGGCGCAGGTGCCGCCGCCGCCACAGGCAGAGGGCACGAACAGGTTCGCGTTCGCCAGAGTGCCCAGCAGCTTGCCGCCGGCCGGCACCGATATCGTGCGTTCGCCATTGATCTCGATATTGACCGCGCCCGAGGACACGAGCGCCGACCGCGCCGCCAGGATGATCCCCACCAGCGCGAGGATGATGGCGGTGAAGAGCGTGACGCCGAGGATAAAGTCTTCCATTTGTCTAAATCCTCCCTCAGAGCTGCACGCCGGAGAAGGACATGAAGGCCATGGCCATCAGTCCCGCGGTGATGAAGGTGATGCCGAGGCCGCGCAGGCCGGGAGGCACGTCGGAGTATTTCATCTTCTCCCGCAGTCCCGCCAGCGCGACGATCGCCAGCGCCCAGCCGGCGCCCGAGCCGAAGCCGTAGACGACGCTCTCGGCGAAGCCGTAATCGCGCTCCACCATGAACAGGGAGCCGCCCATGATGGCGCAGTTCACGGTGATCAGCGGCAGGAAGACGCCGAGCGCGTTGTAGAGCGCGGGGAAGAACTTATCGAGCGCCATCTCCAGGATCTGCACGATGGCGGCGATGACGCCGATATAGCAGATCAGGCCGAGGAACATCAGGTCGGTCTCGCCGAAGCCGAGCCATGACATGGCGCCGGGCTTCAGGAAGGCGTTGACGATGATGTTGTTGGCCGGAACCGTCACCGCCTGCACCACGACCACGGCGATGCCAAGGCCCATCGCGGTGCTGACTTTCTTCGAGACAGCGAGGAATGTGCACATGCCCAGGAAGAAGGACAGCGCCATATTCTCGATGAATATGGATTTGACGAAGAGGCTGATTAGGGCTTCCATCACGCGTGCTCGCTCACTTGGACGTGCAGGATTTGGTGGTCTACCTTCTCACGCTGCTTGGGCTTCCAACTGCGCATCGCCCAGATGATGCAACCGATGATGAAGAAGGCGCTCGGCGGCAGGAGCAGAAGGCCGTTCGGCACATACCAGCCGCCATTGTTGACCGTGGGCAGGATGACGACGCCCAGCAACTTTCCGGCGCCAAACAGCTCGCGCACGATGGCGACGCTGACCAGAAGCGCACTGTAGCCCAAGCCGTTGCCGATGCCGTCCAGGAAACTGGGGATCGGCGGATTGGCCATGGCGTAGGCCTCGGCCCGGCCCATCACGATGCAGTTGGTGATGATCAGGCCGACGAAGACCGACAGCGTCTTCGAGACGTCGGGCGCGAAGGCCTTCAGGATCTGGTCCACCACGATCACCAGCGAGGCGATGATCACCATCTGGATGATGATGCGGATCGAGCCGGGAATGTGATGCCTGATCAGGCTGATGAACAGGTTCGAGAAGGCCGTCACGCTGGTCAGCGCCAGGCACATGATGAGTGAAACCTGCAGCGACGAGGTGACCGCCAGCGCGGAGCAGATGCCCAGCGTCTGCAGGATGACCGGGTTGTTTTCGAGAACCGGGTCGAGGACGAGTTTCTTCTTATCAGCCATTGGCGGCCAACTCCTCAGCAAGGTTCTTCAGGAAGGGGCCGAAACCGTCCTGGCCGGCCCAGTAGCGAACCAGATTGTTCACGCCCGCGGAGGTCAGGGTCGCGCCCGCAAGCCCGTCCACCTTGTAGTCGCCGGACGCGCCCGTCTTGACGACCTCGATCTTCAGAGCGTCACCGTCATAGAGCTTCTTGCCCGGCCACTGCGCGCGCCAAGACGGATTGTCGACCTCGCCGCCCAGACCGGGGGTCTCGGCGTGCTGATAGAACTGCAGGCCGACAATCTCGTTGCCATCGGGCTTGAGCGCGATGAAGCCATAGAGCGTGGACCAGAGACCGTAGCCGTGGACCGGGATGATCACCGTCTCATAGCCGGCGTCGCCCTTGACCAGATAGACCGTGGCGTAATGGGCCTTGCGCTTGATCTGCGCCGGGTCCTTGTCCTTGGTCAGCGCGTCGCTCATCGCCGGATCGCGGGTCGCGACGACCTCGTCATAAGTCGCCGGATCGACTGCGTCGGAAAACTGACCGGTCCTGAGATCGACGATCCGCGGTTCAATGCGCTCGTTATAGATCGAGCCGACCGTGGACGGACTTTGATAGAGCCCCGCCACCTGAAGGATGTTGGTCTGCTTCGAAAGGCGGGCGTTCGCCTCCTGCTGCGGGCGCAGGCCGATCGCCGCCGCCGACACCAGCACCGAACCGACCAGGCAGAGCACGACCGCCATGAAGACGATCTTGAACGGATGGTCGTTCGAGAAGATCGATTTCTCCTCAGCCATGGCGGCGGGCCCTCCGCTTGATGTTGGCGTTGACGACGAAGTAGTCGATCAGCGGCGCGAAGACGTTGCCGAACAGGATGGCGAGCATCATGCCCTCGGGGAAGGCCGGGTTCACCACCCGGATCAGCACGCACATGACGCCGATCAGCGCCCCGTACCACCAGCGGCCGAGATTGGTCATCGAGGCCGACACTGGCTCGGTCACCATGAAGATCAGGCCGAACATGTAGCCGCCGACGACGAGGTGCCAGTGGAACGGCATCGCGAACATCGCGTTGGTGTCGCTGCCGATGATGTTGAACAGCAGGCTCATGACCAGCGTGCCTATCAGACAGCCTGCGATCAGCCGGTAATTGGCGATCCTCGTGTAGACGAGGAACACGCCGCCCAGAAGGATCGCAAGCGACGAGGTCTCGCCGATGCAGCCGTCCATGAAGCCGACGAACGCGGTCCACCAGCTGAGGCCCATGCCCGGCAGCGCCTCGTAGCCCTGGCTGGCGCCGATGCTGAGCGCGGTGGCGCCGGAATGGCCGTCGACCGGCACCCAGACGCTGTCGCCCGACATCTGCGCCGGATAGGCGAAGTAGAGGAAGGCGCGGGCGACCAGAGCCGGGTTGAGCAGGTTCTTGCCGGTTCCGCCGAAGACCTCCTTGCCGATCGCCACGCCGAAGATGATGCCGATGGCGACCTGCCACAGCGGAATGCTTGGCGGCAGGATCAGCGTGTAAAGCATTGAGGTGACGAAGAAACCCTCGTTCACCTCATGCCCGCGGACGACTGCGAAGACGACCTCCACGATACCGCCCACCACCAGCGTGGTGATGTAGATCGGGAAGAAGTAGAGGAACCCGTGGACGAAGCAGGCGAACCAGTTGTTCGGGTTGAAGCCGATGCCGAAGGCGCTCAGCAGCCCCGCGCGCCAGCCGTCCGGATCGGCGATCCCCAGCTCGGCCAGCGCGGTGTTGGCCTGCAAGCCGGTATTGTAGAGCCCGATGATGATGGCCGGGATGGTGGCGATGACCACGTAGGTCATCGTCCGCTTCAGATCGAGGCTCGCCCGCGCATGCGGCGCGTATTTCGTCACGGTCTTCGGCGTGAAGAAGATCGTGTCGAACATTTCATAGACGGCGTAGTACTTTTCGTACTTCCCGCCCTTGGTGAAATTCGGCTCGATCGAGTCGAAGAAACTACGCAAGCCCATGGTCAGCCTTCCGCTTCGATCTTGTCGAGATTGGCGCGAAGGGCCAACCCATATTCATATTTGCTCATGCAGACGTAGGAGCAGAGCGCGAGGTCCTCTTCATCAAGCTCCAGCGCGCCCAGTTGCTGCGCCGTCTCGGTATCCAGCACCAGGATCGCGCGCAGCAGCTGCGTCGCGAGGATGTCCATCGGCATCACGTCCTCGAAAAGCCCGATCGGGATCATCGCGCGGGGCGAGCCGTTCAGGTTCGTGTGGAACTTGATCTTGTCGAGGCCGAGCAGGCTGGAGAGATGCACCCGCGCGGTGGAGAACTTCTCCATCGACGGGATGATCCAGCCGAAGAAGTCCTGGTGATCGCCCTCCGGCAGCAGCGTGACCTGGGTGTCGAAGGCGCTGAGATAGGCGAAGGCGTCGACCGCATGGCTGCCGGTCAGCACATCGCCCGAGATCACCCGGACATTGCCGTCATGGCTGATCTCGCCCTCCGTCAGTTCAGCGATAGAGGCGCCGCGCCGGGCGCGCACGAGGCGCGGATCGCCCGCCGCCGGGCCGCTGATCGCCACCACCCGCGAGGTCGGCAGCACGCCGGTGCGGAACAGCTCTCCCACCGCGATCACATCCTGATAGCCGATGTGCCAAACAGCGTGGTCCGCCGCGACCGGGTCCAGGAAGTGGATGTGGGTGCCCACCAGTCCGGCGGGGTGCGGACCCTCGAAACCGGTGTAGCGGATGCCCGGCTCGGACGGCTGAGGCAGGGTCGCGTCGGCGGCGTGACAGACATGGGTCACGCCGTCCGTCAATTTGGACAGGATGCGGACGCCGTTGGCGAAATCCTCCGCCGCCTCGCCGATGACCACCGCCGGATCGCCCGCCAGCGGCCGCGTGTCGATGGCCGTGACGAACAGCGCGACCGGCGCGCCTTCGGGGTCGGCGACCTTCGAGTAAGGCCGGGTCCTGAGCGCCGTCCAGAGGCCCGAGGCCAGCAGGTTTTCAACCACCTGCTCGCGGCTCAGCCCGCCGATATCGCCCGCCGCGCATTTGGCGAACTGGACCGGCTCCACGCTGTCGTCGATCTGGATCACGACCGACTGCAGCACGCGCCGCGCGCCGCGGTTGACCGCCCGGACCACGCCGCCCGCGGGCGCCGTGTACTTGATGGCTTCGAAGCGCTTGTCCTCGAACAGGGGCTGACCGAGTTGCACCTGGTCGCCCTCATTCACCAGCATGCGCGGCTTCAGGCCGTTGAAATCCGCGGCCACGACCGCGCAAGAGCTGATCTGGGGACCAGCCGCGATTTCCTGTCGAGGCGCGCCGATGATGGGAAGATCAAGCCCGCGCTTGATCCTGACGGCGCCGTTCGACGGACCGCTCGCCACCCCTTCTGTCGTCCCCTCGGGTTGTTCCGTTGTCTGCATCCGTTCGCGCCCAATCTTCAACGCATTTCATCTTCTCGCGGCGGGTTTCGGCGAGAGATGGCCGCCCCGCCGCCGCAAGCGCTCGCCCGGGATCAGCCGACGATGGCCTGCTTGATCTTCAGGCTCTCGTACTCGATTTCCTGCATGCGGTGGCGGACGACGTCGCCGATGGACACCACGCCGCACAGCTTGCCGTCCTTGAGGACCGGCATGTGCCTGAAGCGCCGCGCGTTCATCGTCTTCATCACCTCTTCCACTTTCATGTCCAGCGTGCAGGTGACGGGATCCGGAGTCATGATGGCCTCGACCGGGCCGTTGAGAACCTCCACCCCCACCGTGTCGAGCTTGTGCACGATGTCGCGTTCCGAGACGATGCCGACCGGTTCGTTCTCAGGGTTGACGACGACCAACGCGCCCACGCGCAGCCGTGCGAGGTCCCCGACAACATCCTTGACCGTCTGGCCCGGCGCCGACGTGTACACGTCGTCGCCCTTGTGCCCGATGATCGACTCGACCGTCAGTCCGGGCGCATTCATGCCGAGGCTCCACTCCTCGGTCTGTGAATGTGTGTGTTTCTTCGTCTCGTCTTGCTCCATTGGACCTTGGTAGGAAAATGGCGCCATAGATCGATCTCCCACTGAAACTCCCGCTGTCACGCGAGACTATTGGCCTACCACAGTAAAGCCGTGGCGAAACATGCGCAGAACGTCGCGCTCGTCAGAGAAGAGCGCACCAACGCGCGACAAAGGTGCAATGCGCACAACGTCGCGGTCAGTAGACAGAACAAACTTCCATGGAGATAATCGCCCCTGTCAAATCTTTTGCGGGTCCGGAGATCACAATAATGCTTTCACGGCGAGACTTCATCCGCCACGCCAACGGCGTCGCCATCGCGACCCCGTTCCTCAGCCTGGTCGGATGCGGAGACGGTGACGAGAACGATTTCCTTTCGTTTAACGGCCAGACCATGGGCACGACCTTTAGCGTGAAGGTCGCGAAAGCCCCCGAAGCGCTCGACCGGCAAGCGCTGGCGGCCGAGATCCAGGCGACCCTCGACTCCGTCGACGGACGCATGTCGACCTATCGCGCCGATTCGGAACTTTCCCGGATCAACGCCGCGCCAGCCGGCGCGACCACCGCCGTGTCCGCCGACACGGCCGAGGTCATCGGCGCCGCGCTGCGGGCCGCCGAACTGACCGGCGGCGCGTTCGACCCCACCATCGGCCCGCTGGTCGACCTGTGGGGCTTCGGCCCCAAGGGCGTCCGCCACAGCGCGCCCACCGCCGTCGAGATCGAGGCCGCCCGCTCCGCGGTGGACCATCGCCGGATCGCGGTGCAGGACGGCGCGGTCGGCAAGACCGCCGCTGACGCGCATCTGGATCTTTCCGGCGTCGCCAAGGGCTATGGCGTCGACAAGGTGGCGGCTCTGCTCGAATCGAAGGGCGTCGCCAACTATCTGGTCGAGGTCGGCGGAGAGCTGCGGGCCAAGGGCCGCGCCGCCGGGGACCGCGCCTGGCGCATCGGCATCGAGAAGCCGAATCTCGCCGGCGGCGAATTCCAGCGCGTGCTGGACCTGGACGGCGACGCGCTCGCCACGTCGGGCAACTATCGCATCTTCTTCGAGGATCACGGCAAGCGCTACGCCCACATCATCGACCCGCGCAGCGGCGCGCCGCTGGATCACGATCTCGCCTCGGCGACCGTCGTGGCGGCCTCGACGATGGAAGCCGATGCGCTGTCGACCTCGATGCTGGTTCTGGGACCGGAGGCCGCGATGGCCTTCGCGACCGAGCACGACATCGCGGCGTTCTTCATCGTCGGCCGGGACGGCGCGTTCACCGACGCCGCTTCGCCCGCCTTCGCGCGTCGCTTCAGCGCGTAAGACCGGCGTAACCGCCGCGAAAGTACAAAAGCGGATCGGCCGCGCGTGGCGCTTTAAGCGCTGCGACGCGGCCGATCAGTATCAGGTGGTCGCCCGCCTCATGCGCCGCCTCCCGGCGGCAATCCAGCGCCGCCAGCGATTCCCGGAACACCGGGCTGCCCGTCGCCAGCGACTCCGTCTCCAGATCCTCGAACCCGTCCTCGGCCTCGCTCGCGAAGCGGTTCGAGAGCGCCTCCTGCCCCGCCGCCAGAAGGTTGACGGCGAAGGCCTCCGCTTCGGCGAAGCCTTCGTAATGGAACGCCTCCTTGCCGAGGCAGAACAGAATCAGCGGCGGGTCCAGCGAAACGGAAGAGAAGGAGTTGACCGTGATCGCCCGGCCCCGCCCGGTCCCGTCGCGCGTTGTCACCACGGCGATTCCGGTGGCGAAAGCGCCCAGCGCGCCGCGGAACTCGTCCGCCGAAAAAATCTGTTCGCCATGCATCCGCCGCCCCCGTCACCGGCTATCCTTGCGGCAGGCCCTAGCAGAGGATGGCGCAAGATGGGAGGCTCTGTGACGAATTTCCGCCGCCCACGCGCCCGGGATTGCGCCACTATGGCGATCCGAGCCGCCGCCTGAAGGAGCGTTCATGCCGACCTACGTTCTGGCCATCGATCAGGGCACCACCTCCAGCCGCGCCATCCTGTTCGATGAGCGGATGCAGGTCGCCGCCATCGGGCAAGAGGAGTTCTCGCAACACTATCCCGCCCCCGGCTGGGTGGAGCATGACCCGGAAGAGATCTGGCAGACCACGATCCGCACCTGCCGGCAGGCCATCGAGGCGGCGGGCGCCTCTCCGGCCGAGATCGCCGCGATCGGAATAACGAATCAGCGCGAGACCACGGTCGTCTGGGACCGCGAGACGGGCGCGCCGATTCACCCCGCCATCGTCTGGCAGGACCGGCGCACCGCGGAGGTCTGCGCCGCCTTGCGAGCCGACGGCTGTGAGCCTCTGGTGGCCGAACGCACGGGGCTGCTGCTGGACCCGTATTTCTCGGGAACCAAACTGCGCTGGCTGCTGGACCATGTGGAGGGCGCGCGGACCCGCGCCGAGCGCGGCGACCTTCTGTTCGGCACCATCGACAGCTATCTGATCTGGCGGCTGACCGGCGGAAAAGTTCACGCGACCGACGCCACCAACGCCTCGCGCACGCTGCTCTACAACATTCACGAGGGCGTCTGGGACGGCGACATGTGCGCCTTGTTGGGCGCGCCGGGCGCCGTGCTGCCCGAGATTCGCGACTGCGCCGGTTCCTTCGGTGAAACGACGCCGGAGTTGTTCGGTCGCCCGGTCCCGATCCTGGGCGTTGCGGGCGATCAGCAGGCGGCGCTGATGGGCCAGGCCTGCTTCGAGCCGGGGATGATGAAATCGACCTACGGCACCGGCTGCTTCGCGCTGCTCAACACGGGCGCCCGCGCCGCGCCCTCCGCGAACCGTCTGCTGACCACCGTCGCCTACCAGCTCAACGGCGAGCGCGCCTACGCGCTGGAAGGCTCCATCTTCATCGCGGGCGCCGTGGTGCAGTGGCTGAGGGATGGACTGGCGCTGATCAGCGAGGCGTCGGAGACCCAAGCGCTTGCAGAGTCGGCGGACCCGGACCACCCGGTCTATCTGGTGCCTGCCTTCACTGGATTGGGCGCGCCGTACTGGGATGCGGACTGCCGCGGCGCGATCTATGGCCTGACCCGAGGCACCGGCCGGGCTGAGCTGGCCCGCGCCGCGCTGGAGAGCGTCGGCTACCAGACCCGCGACCT
>QKHF01000140.1 GCA_003250135.1 Paracoccaceae bacterium
ACCCCTCGCCCTCAACCCCGGTGGTGCCGATATTCGCGGCCGGACGGCCCAAAGCCGCCCAGAGCTGGCGGCAGAAGCTCGCCACCGAGGTCTTGCCGTTGGTGCCGGTGATCGCGACCATGGTCGGCGGCTGGCGGTCGTGGAACCGGGCCGCGACCTCGGCAAGCCGGGCGCGCGGGTCCGGGTCGATGACGAAGGGAACCGGAAAGCCGCCCAGATCCTCGGCCGCCCTCAACGCGCCGTCCAGCGTGCAAAGCACCGCCGCAGCGCCTTGCCGGACCGCATATTGCGCGAATTTCGCCCCGTCGGATGACACGCCTTTCAAAGCGGCGAACAGGAAATCGTCCTTCACCTCGCGGCTGTCGACGGCGAGTCCGGCGATCTCCGCCTCTGGGTCAAGCGGCGGCCCGAGAACCATGCGGCCGGGGGCCGAGTCTGACAGCCCAAGCGCCCCGACGCTCCGCCGGGCGCCGCGCCCGAGGGAACGCTCGCCGCCGTTCATGGCCCACCTGCTCGCCTGCGCCCCGCCTGTTTGTCGTGTTGTGGGCGGGGGCCGTTGTCATCGTCCGTTGGCCGCCAGTTGCGCGCCGATCTGCGGTTGGCCCCAGGGCCGCCCCGCGCCGTCGGGCCTGAGGCCCAGCAGCGGCGCGATGCGCCGGATCGCCTCGCCCGCCACCGGGGCCGCGGTCCAGCCCGCCGTGCGGCGAAGGATGGGGCCGCTCCTATCAATCGGTTCGTCGAGCGACACGACCACAACATATCGGGGATTCGATGCGGGGAAAATGCCGGAAAACGTCGCGATGACCTTCTTCTTGTAGTACCCGCCCGTGGGCTTCGGCTTTTCCGCCGTGCCGGTCTTGCCGCCGACCTCATATCCCGGAGCCTCCGCCTTGCGCCCGGTTCCGTCCGAAACGACCGTGCGCATGATCCGGCGCAGCGCGAGAGAGGTCTCCGCCGAGATCACCTGCTCGCCCAGCTGCGGCGCGCCGTCCCGCGCCAGAAGCGTCGGGCGCACGCGATAGCCGCCATTGGCGACCGCCGCGATTCCCGCCGCCAGATGGGTCTGGGTGGCGGACAGACCATGCCCGAAAGCGATGGTGGCGGTCGAAAGCTCGGTCCAGCGCTGCGGCCGCAAGGGGGCGATTCCGTCGGCCTCGGCCAGCTCGATCCCCGTCGGCTCGAAGAACCCGAGCGCTTTCAGAAGGCTCTGCTGCCGCTCCGCGCCGGCGGCCATCGCAATGCGGGCCGAGCCGACATTCGAGGAGCGCGCGATCGTGTCGGTCAGCGTCATCAGGGGCGGCATCGGATGGGCCTCGCCGATCCGCCGTCCGCCGATGCGAAGCGGCGCCTGGGTGTTCACCAGCGTGTCGGGCCCGGCGACGCCGCTTTCCATCGCCAGCGCGGCGGTGAAGACCTTGAAGGTGGACCCGAGTTCATACCGGCCCTGCGCGGACCGGTTGAAGAGCGGGCTGTCCTCGGGCTCGCCGGAGGTCGGCGGCCGGGGCCGGTCATTGGGGTCGAAATCGGGCAGCGAAACCATCGCGGCGACCTCGCCCGAGCGCACGTCCATCACGATGCCCGCCACGCCCTTGGCCTCGAACCGCTCCATGCCGGCCTCCAGCACCTGCCGGAACGCGGCCTGCACGGTCAGGTCCAGCGACAGGCGCAGCGGCGCGCCCGCCTGCTCAGGGTCGCGCAAACGCTCGTCGAACCAGCGCTCCACCCCGCCGACGCCGACAGTCTCGGCGAAATCGGCGCCCATGCGATGGTCCGAGACGCCGCCCAGCACATGCGCGGCCACGGGCCCCGCCGGGTAGATGCGCGCCTCGCGGCGGCCGAAATAGAGGCCTGGCCGCCCGAGATCGTGCACCGCCTGGCGCTGCTCCGGCGTGATCGACCGCTTGATCCACATGAAGCTGCGGCCATCGGCGAAGCGGCGCGCCGTGGCGTCCGCGTCAATATCGGGGAAGATCTCGGCCAGAGAGCGCGCGGCGCCGGCCGGGTCGTCCATCTCCTTCGGGTGCGCATACAGCGACCAGGCCGGCAGGTTGGCCGCCAGAACCCGCCCCTCGCGATCCACGATTGTGGCGCGGGAGACGACGGGCGCCGAGGAGGAAAGCTGCGCCGCGTTCACGTCCGGCTCGCGCGGGTCCTCGGAAGCCAGCAGCGCCACGCGCCCGCCCAGCACCGTGAACGCCAGCACGAAGACCGCGCTCAGCAGCCCCAGACGCCATTGCGCCCGGCGCCGGTGGTCCAGCGCGTCGCCAGTCAGAGGCGCGCGCGCCGTCCCTTCGTCCCATGTCGCGTCGGCGGCGATCACGGCGCCGTCGTCGATCGCCACGCCACGGATCGCGTTTTCCCGCGCGGCGATCACGCCGGCGACCGACCGCGCCATGCGCCGCATCGCGCCGCCTTCGGCCTCGCCGCTCATGGCAGCGCCGCCAGACGAGCGACCGCGGGGCGCGGTCTGGGCGCGGGGGCCGCAGGCGGGGCGGCGCCCTCGGCGCCAGACAGAGCGGCGGCCAGAAGCTGTTCGATCACTTCGCGTTCATGCTCCTCAAGCTGGGGCGGGGGCGCGATCTCTCCCACCGCGCCGAACTGCGCGCCGTCGATCGGCTGCAGGCCCAGTTCAGGGCCGTGCTGCGCCGCCAGGCGCGCCAAGCGGTCAGGGTTGTTCAACCAGGCCCATTCCGCCTCCAAAATGGCGATGCGCTCATGCTCATGGTTGATCTGTTCGCGCAGCGATTCGATCTTCTCCAGGCGCTCCTGCGTGTCGTACTTGATCCAGTAGGACCCGAACGCGAAGGCGACCACCAGGCAGAGCGCCAGCACGTAAATCACCGATCTCATCGCCGCCCCCCGGAGAGATGCGGCTGGTCTCCGTCCAGCGCCAGACGCGGCGCGCCCAGGCTGGCGGGGTCGATCACGCCCGCGGGCGCATCGGTGCGCCTTGCCGCGCGCAGCTTGGCCGAGCGCGCGCGGATGTTCGCCTGCAACTCCTCCTCGCCCGGCGCGGCCGCCTTGCGGAACAGAAGCTCGAAGGCGGGCGCCTCATGCGACGCCTCGGGCGCATGGCGCGACGGGCGCGGCCCGCCGCCGCTGCGCAGCTGAAGGAAACGCTTCACGATCCGGTCTTCAAGCGAGTGAAAGGTGACGACCGCCAGCACGCCGCCGGGCGCAAGCGCGCGTTCGGCGGCGGACAGCGCGTGGATCAGCTCGCCCAGTTCGTCGTTCACCGCGATCCTGAGAGCCTGGAAAGAGCGGGTCGCGGGGTGAGGCTGGCCGGGGCGCTGGCGCGGCATCACGCCGGCGATCACTTCGGCCAGACGACTCGTGGTCTCGATCGGCTCATTCGTCCTCGCGTGGAC
>QKHF01000044.1 GCA_003250135.1 Paracoccaceae bacterium
ACGAAATTCGCCGAATCCCCGGCCCTCGCCCGCTATCGTCCCTGGTTCGACAAGCTGCGCCAGATGCGCCCGCACCAGCTGTCGGACGAGCTGGAGAAGTTCCTGCACGACCAGTCGGTGGTCGGCGCGGCGGCCTGGAACCGCCTGTTCGACGAGACCACGGCGATGCTGGAGTTCGAGGTGGAGGGCGAAGAAGACCTCCTCAACCTCGAATCCACTCTGACCCTGCTGACGGATGCGAAGCGCGAGCGCCGCGCCGCCGCCGCCGCCGCTCTGTCGAAGGTCTTCGCCGAGAACCTGCGCCTCTTCACACTCATCACCAACACGCTGGCGAAGGAAAAGGAGATCGAGGACCGTTGGCGCAAGTTCGAGACCCCGCAGGCGGAGCGCCACCTCGCCAATCAGGTGGAGCCCGAGGTGGTGCAGGCGCTGCGAGACGCTGTGGTCGCCGCCTATCCCAAGCTCTCGCACCGCTATTACCGGCTGAAGGCGAAATGGCTGGGTCTGGATAAGCTGGAGACCTGGGACCGCAACGCCCCCCTGCCCGAGCAGGATGACCGCCTCGTCCCCTGGGGGGAAGCGAAGGATACTGTGCTATCCGCCTATGCCGGTTTCGCGCCGAAGATGGCGGAACTTGCCGAGCCCTTCTTCACCGAGGGCTGGATCGACGCGCCAGTCAAGCCAGGCAAGGCGCCGGGCGCCTTCGCGCACCCGACGGTGACGGACGTGCATCCTTACGTGATGCTGAACTATCTGGGCAAAACCCGCGACGTGATGACTCTGGCGCATGAACTGGGCCACGGCGTGCACCAGCGCCTCGCCGCCGCGCAGGGAGAGCTGCTGGCCCGCACGCCCCTGACGCTGGCCGAAACCGCCAGCGTGTTCGGCGAGATGCTGACCTTCCGCAAGCTGCTGGCCGAGACGAAAGACCCCGGCCTGCGCAAGGCGCTGCTCGCCTCGAAGGTCGAGGACATGATCAACACGGTCGTGCGCCAGATCTCGTTCTACGAGTTCGAATGCCGGGTGCACGCGGAACGCCGTAAAGGGGAGCTCACCGCTGAGCAACTGGGCGAGATCTGGCTTGAGACCAGCCGCGAAAGCCTTGGCGACGCGTTCAACTTCGCGGACGGGTACGAGAATTACTGGACCTATATCCCCCACTTCATCCATTCGCCCTTCTACGTCTACGCCTATGCGTTCGGCGACGGCTTGGTGAACGCGCTCTACGCCGTCTACGAAAGCGGCGCGGAGGGCTTCGAGGAGAAGTATTTCGAGATGCTCTCGGCGGGCGGCTCAAAGCACCATTCGGAGCTTCTGGCGCCCTTCGGTCTCGACGCCTCGGACCCCGCCTTCTGGGACAAGGGCCTCAGCCTGATCTCCGACATGATCAGCCAGCTGGAGGCGATGGAGGGCTGAGACGTGAAAGGGCTGACTGGCGCGCCGCCATGGCGCGCCTGACGGCGCAGAACCGGCTCAGCTGTTGACCGAGCGGATCATGCCCTTCTCGGCGGCGAGCTCGCGCATCTTCTTCTGCAGCTTCTCGAAGGCGCGGACCTCGATCTGTCGGATGCGCTCACGGCTGACGTCATAGACCTGCGACAGGTCCTCCAGCGTCTTCGGGTCCTCGCTGAGCCGCCGCTCAGTCAGGATGTGGCGCTCACGTTCGTTCAGCCCCTCCATCGCCGCCATCAGCAACTCGCGGCGCTGGTCCATCTCGTCCTGCTCGGCATAGGCGGCCGCCTGGTCGGCGTCGTCATCGGCCAGCCAGTCCTGCCATTCCGAAGACCCCTCGCCATCCGACTTCAGCGGCGCGTTCAGCGAGCTGTCGCCGCCACCTGACAGGCGGCGGTTCATCGAGATGACTTCCTCCTCCGAGACGTTGAGCTGATCGGCGATCTTCTCCACATGCTCGGGGCGCAGGTCGCCCTCCTCCAGCGCGCCGATCTTGGCCTTCGCCTTGCGAAGGTTGAAGAACAGCTTCTTCTGGGCCGAGGTGGTGCCCATCTTCACCAGGCTCCACGAGCGCAGGATGTATTCCTGGATCGAAGCCCTGATCCACCACATGGCGTAGGTCGCCAGGCGGAAGCCCTTGTCCGGATCGAAACGCTTGACCGCCTGCATCAGGCCGACATTCGCCTCCGAGATCACCTCGGAGGTGGGCAGGCCATAGCCGCGATAGCCCATGGCGATCTTGGCCGCGAGGCGTAGATGAGAGGTGACGAGCTTGTGCGCCGACTCCCGGTCGCCGTGGTCGACCCAGGCCTTGGCGAGCATGTACTCCTCCTCCTGCTCCAGCATCGGAAATTTGCGAATTTCCGACAGGTAGCGGCTGAGGCCCTGTTCCGGCGACGGCGCCGGAAGGCTGCTAATGCTCATCTGTCCACTCCAGTGGCCGAATCCGGCGACCTTGGCACGTATGAACGGGACCGCCTTGTTCAAGGCCCCGCGACGGCGCAATGCCGACAAGATCGTAAGTTCTGCAATTTATCACGGCGAAATTGTGGGATTCCGTCGCAAAATCGTCAGAAGTGACTCCATATCTTGGGGAAGCGGCGCTGAAAACCGCAAATCCTCGCCCGAGACCGGATGGATGAAACCCAATGTCGCGGCATGGAGCGCCTGCCGCGGGAAGGACTCGAGCGCCTGCCGCGCCGTTTCCGGCAGGGCGGAGTCGGAAATGATTCGCTTGCGTCCATAGACCGGATCGCCGACCAGAGGGTGCCCGATATGGGTCATATGCACCCGGATCTGATGGGTGCGGCCCGTCTCCAGCCGGCACTCGACCAGCGACGCGACCGGTTTCACCTCCGGCCCGAATTTCTCCAGAAGGCGCGCCCGCGTCACCGCGCGCCGCCCCTTTGACCGGCTGACGGCCATGCGCTTGCGGTCGGTCGGATGGCGGTCGATCAGGGTTTCGATCCGGATCACGCCGCCTTCGAAACTGACCGCGGGCAGGCCGGCGACCCGCGGATCGCCCCGGTCGGGCGCGCCCCAGACCACCGCCAGATAGCTCCGCTCCAGATCATGCGCGGCGAACTGGTCCGAGAGGCCCTGATGCGCCGCGTCGGTCTTTGCGACGACCAGCAGGCCCGAGGTCTCCTTGTCGATCCGGTGCACGATGCCCGGCCGCCGCTCGCCGCCGATCCCGGACAGGCTGTCGCCGCAATGGTGCAGCAGCGCGTTCACCAGCGTGCCCTCTTGGGCCCCGGGGGCCGGATGCACGACCATGCCGGCGGGCTTGTTCACCACGATCAGGTGCGCATCCTCGAACACGACGTCGAGCGGGATGTCTTGGGGCGTGGGAACTGGGTCTGCGGGCGGCGGCGGCGTCACCACATAGACCTCGCCGGCCTTGACT
>QKHF01000125.1 GCA_003250135.1 Paracoccaceae bacterium
CAAGGACTTCGCGGCGGGCATCATCTGTAACGCCGGCACCTTGGGCATCCTGATCCCGCCCTCGATCGTGATGGTCGTCTACGCGGCCTCTGTCGACGTCTCGGTCGGCCGCATGTTCCTCGCCGGCGTGATCCCAGGTCTCCTGGCCGGCTTCATGCTGATGGTCGGCATCTATGTCTCGGCCCGCATCAGCAAGATGCCCGCCAACCCGTTCGCGGGATGGGGCGAGATCATGGCTTCGGGCCGCGACGCGCTTTGGGGCCTGATGCTGATCGTCATCATCCTGGGCGGCATCTATGGCGGCATCTTCACGCCGACCGAGGCCGCCGCCGTCGCCGCGGTCTACGCCTTCATCGTCGCGAACTTCGTCTATCGCGACATGGGGCCTCTGAACAACGAGGACGGATCGTCGATCTCGCTGATGCGCAAGCCGCAGGCGCTCATCACCGCATGGTTCCACAAGGACGCCAAGTTCGCGCTGTTCGAAGCCGGCCGCATGACCGTCATGCTGCTTTTCGTCATCGCGAACGCGCTGATCCTGAAGCACGTGCTGACCGAGGAGCAGATCCCGCAGGGCATCGCCAAGGCCATGCTGGACGCGGGCTTCGGGCCGATCGTGTTCCTGGTGATCGTGAACGTGATCCTGCTGATCGGCGGCCAGTTCATGGAGCCGTCGGGCCTGATCGTCATCGTGGCGCCGCTGGTGTTCCCGATCGCGATCGAGCTTGGCATCGACCCGATCCATCTGGGCATCATCATGGTGGTCAACATGGAGATCGGAATGATCACGCCACCAGTGGGCTTGAACCTGTTCGTGACGTCAGGCGTCACAGGAATGCCCATGATGCGGGTCGTGAAGGCCTCGCTGCCGTGGCTGGCGATCCTGTTCGTGTTCCTGATCATGGTCACCTACATTCCGTTCCTATCGACCTTCCTGCCCATCACCTTCATGGGGCCGGAGATCATAATTAAGTAGCGGGAGACCGCTGCGCGGGGCCGACCCCCGCGCCTGAAGACACCGCCGCCGCCGCGAGACCTCGCGGCGGCGGTTTTCGTCTGGCCAGCGCCGATCCGGCGCGTCATTGTGCAACCCGGTGTTGCAGAGGAGTGGAGCGGAACGCGGATGACCCTTGAGCAAGGCATGCTGTTCGCGATCTTCGCGGGCGTCTTCGCGATGCTGTTGTGGGGTCGCTGGCGCTATGACCTCGTCGCCTTCTGCGCGCTGCTGATCGGGGCCGCTCTGGGGCTGGTGCCGAAGGAGGAGATCTTCACCGGATTCGGCCATCCGGCGACCATCGTGGTGGCGCTGGTGCTGGTCGTCTCACGCGGTCTGGTGATCTCGGGCGCGGTGCAACTGATCACCCGCAAGCTTTTGTCCTCCACGATGGGCGTGCGGCGCCATATCGCCCTGATGGGCGGTGTCAGCGCCCTGATGTCCGCCTTCATGAACAACGTCGCCGCGCTGGCGCTCCTGATGCCGGTCGACATCCAGTCCGCCATCAAGGCCGGGCGCAGCCCACGCCAAACACTGATGCCGCTTTCCTTCGCCACCATCCTGGGCGGGCTGGTGACGTTGATCGGCACGCCGCCCAACATCATCGTCGCCAATTATCGCGCCAGCGCGGTCGGCGAGCCGTTCGAGATGTTCGACTTCGCGCCGGTCGGCGGGCTGTGCGCATTGGCCGGTCTGCTGTTCGTGGCGACGGTGGGGTGGCGGCTGATTCCGGCGGGCGGCTCGGACAAGGCGCCGAGCGAGAAGCTCTACGACCTCGCCGATTATATCGCGGAGCTGCACCCGACCGAGGATTCTCCGGTGATCGGCAAATTGGTGTCGGAACTGTACGAGGAAGCCGAAGCAGCCGACGCCGCGGTGATCGGCCTCGTTCGGGGCGGCGTGCGCCGGTTCGGCTCGTCCCGCAACGTGCGCATCCGCAAGGACGACGTGCTGCTGGTCGAGGCGTCGCCGGATTCGATCGACGATTTCCGCACGGCGCTGAAGCTGTCGTTCCATGAGGAGAAATCCAGCCGCGAGCTCGCGGCCGAGGGCATGGAGATGGTCGAGGTGGTGGCGCCGGAGCATGCGCGCATCGTCGGCAAGTCGGCCCAGTCCCTGCAGTTGATGAGGCACCGGAACGTCACGCTTCTGGGCATCTCGCGCCGGGGCGAGCGGCTGACCAAGCGGGTGCGGCGAGAGACCGTCGAGCCCGGCGACATCCTGCTGCTTCTGGGGCCGTCCTATCTGCTGAAGGACGCGGTGCACTGGCTGGGGTGTCTGCCGCTGGCCGAGCGCGGCTTCACCGTCACCCAGTCGGACAAGATGTGGATCGCGGCCGGCCTTTTCGCCGGCGCCATCGCAGCGGCGAGCTTCGGTCTGATTTATCTGCCGGTGGCTTTGGGGATCGTGGTGGCGGGTTACATGATCTTCGGCGTGGTGCCGGTCAAGGAAGTCTATGAACATATCGAGTGGCCGGTCGTGGTGCTTCTGGGCTCCATGATCCCGCTGGGCGCGGCGCTGGAGACGACCGGCGGCGCGGAGCTGATCGCCGACGGCATCCTGGGCCTGACCTCGGGCCTGCCCGCCTGGGCGGTGCTGGTGGTGCTGATGACCGCGACCATGACGCTGTCGGACGTGCTCAACAACACGGCGACCACCGTGGTCGCGGCGCCCATCGCCCTTGATCTCGCGCGCAAGCTGGAGGTCGACCCGGACCCGATGCTGATGGCGGTGGCGGTCGCGGCCTCCTGCGCGTTCCTGACCCCCATCGGGCACAAGAACAACACGCTGATCCTCGGTCCCGGCGGCTACGCCTTCGGCGATTACTGGCGCATGGGCTTGCCGCTCGAGATCATCGTCATAGCTGTAGCGACGCCCGCCATTCTGGTGTTCTGGCCGCTATGATGCGGCCTTTGCGAGAGGTTTGAATGTCCGAGAATCCCCTGCTTTCCGACTGGACCGGCCCGTTTCAGGCGCCGCCCCTCGACCGGATCGAGACCGCGCAGTTCAAGCCCGCTTTCGAGGCGTCGATGGCCGAGGCGCGCGCCAATATCGAGGCGATCGCCACCGACCCCGCCGAGCCGACCTTCGCCAATACAGTCGAGGCGCTGGAGCGCGCCAGCCGTGCGCTGGACCGGGTCGCGTCGGTGTTTTTCAACCTGACCGGCGTCAATGCGACGGACGAGATTGAAGCGCTGCAGATGGAGATTGCGCCGCAACTGGCGAAATTCAGCTCCGAGGTCGGCAGCGATCCACGGCTCTTCGCGCGCGTCGACGCTCTGGTGGCGCGGCGGAGCGAGCTGGGCCTGACGGCGGAGCAGGACCGGTTGCTGGATCTCACGCATCTCAGCTTCGTACGCGCCG
>QKHF01000031.1 GCA_003250135.1 Paracoccaceae bacterium
TCCGGCATACTCTGGCGCGAGGAAGTTACCTGGGTCCACGACAACGAATACCCGGATGTGGAGCTTTCGCATATGTACGCCGACGCTGGCGGCATGCAGCTGGCCCGCTGGCCGAAGCAGTTCGACGTCATCGTCACCGACAACCTGTTCGGCGATCTCCTGTCTGACGTCGCGGCCATGCTGACCGGCTCGCTGGGCATGCTGCCCTCGGCCAGTCTCGGCGCGCCGATGGCGAACGGCCGCCCGAAGGCTTTGTATGAGCCGGTGCACGGCTCCGCCCCGGACATCGCCGGACAAGGCAAGGCCAACCCGATCGCCTGCATCCTCAGCTTCGCCATGGCGCTGCGCTATTCCTTCGATCTCGGCGAAGAGGCCGACCGGCTGGAGAAGGCGGTCGAGCGCGTGCTCGCCAAGGGCCTGCGCACGCCGGACCTGATGACGGTCGAGGGCGCGGGAACCCAGGTCGGCACGGTCGAGATGGGCGACGCCATCGTCGCGGAACTCGACGCGAGCCTCTAACGCTCGCGCCTCTCAATCCTCGTCTTCGGGCAGGATCAGCGTCTCTTCCGGCGCGGGCTTGGACGGGAACTGCGCCCGCTCCAGATGGTGGACGATCCGCCACAGGTGATAGCAGACCCGGTGCAGCCACCGCATCGAATCCATCTGGTCATAGGCGAGTTCGGCGTCCAGACGGCCCTGGGACACGCGGGCGAGATGGCGATCGCGAAACACGCTCCGCCTTTGGCGGAGAATGCGGCGCAGCCGGTCCAGCCGCGACTCGAGGCGCTTCAGATCCGCGTCCTCCGTCAGCTCTCCGGCGAGCTGGCCCAACAGATGGCTGAGCCGCAGCAGCCGGGGATCTGTCGCCATCGTGTCGACGCGCTCCGTCTGGCCAAACCGAGTCCCCAACCGGCCGAGATGGTCCACGGCGTGCAGAAGCGAGCGATGACGGTTTTCCTGAACCGCCGCGCCCTCGGCAGGTTTGATCCGGGCCAGATAGGCGCCGACATCCTCCAGCGGCGCGGCGGCGCGGCGCGCCCGTGCGGCGAGGCGCGCCGCTGACGGAGTCTCCCGCGACATACCGCTGTGCAATGCGGAGAACAACGCCGTCGCGAGGCCCCTCGTCGCGCCTGCGGCCGCATCGATCGCCGCGCTCGGGTCGCTCAGCAGTCGCTGGTCCGGCGCGCCGGCGATCACCGCCTCGTCATCCGGGAACAGCCGCTGGATCATTCGTGCGAACGCCCCCGCGAAGGGCAGTACGAACACGACGCCCAGAAAGTTGAACCCGGAGTGGAACGCGACCAGCGCGAATTCCTTTTCGCCCGCCTCGATCCAGCCGCTCAGCGCCGCCTGAAAGACATCGAGCAGAAGGAACGCGGCCAGCCCGGTGATCAGGTTGTAGATCACATGCGCGAAACCGGTCTGCCGCATCGCTTGCGAGCCGCCCAGCGTGGCCATCGCGGCGGTCACCGTGGTGCCGACATCCATGCCGATCACCATCGCCGCGGCCTGCGGGAAGTTGATCGCGCCGGCGTTCAACGCCACCAGCGCCGCCGCGACGCCGACGCTGGAGGACTGCGTGACCACGGTCATCACGATCCCGAGCGCCACCAGTTGCAGCCGGCCGAGCAGGCTGTCGTCCGGAAAATCGCTGGGCGTGATCTGGCCCTCGAAGCCGCTGACCCCGTCCTGCATCATGCCGAGACCGATGAACAGAAGGCTGAACCCGGCCAGCGCCCGCCCGGTCTGCGCGACCCGTCCCGACAGCAGCAGACTCGCCAGAACGCCCACGAACAAGAGCGGCATGGCGGCGACGCCCAGCTCGAACTTGAACCCGAACAGGGCGATCACCCAGCCCTTCAGCGTGGTGCCGACATTGGCGCCGAAGATGATCCCGAGCGCCTGGCTGAAGGTCAGAAGCCCGGCGCCGACGAAGCCCACCGCCGTCACCGTCGTGGCGCTGGAGGACTGAATCACCGCGGTCGTCAGCGCGCCGGTCACCGCCCCAGACAGCGGCGTCTTGGTGAAGCGCGCCAGCATCCGGCGCAACGGCGCGTTGGCCAGCCCCTTCAACCCGTCCGTCAGCGTGGACATGCCGAAGAGAAACAGGCCGATCCCGCCCAGGATGATCAGGTGGTCCGAGGTCATGTCGACACGAAATTAAAAGCGCCGCGCCGGGCGCGCCTTGTCATCGCTCAAGCTCGACAACGACCTCCGCGCCGCCCCAGCCATGCACGCTGTCGCGGGCCTGGATGGTCACCTGGCTCACGCCCTCAGGAATCGAGACGCCCGAAAGCGAGCGGGTGAAGGGCTGCTCCGTCTCATGCGGATGCAGCAGGATGCGCTCGCCAAAGACCGCGCCATCGGGGCCCACCACGCGCCACGCGTCCGCGTAATGGTCCCAGCCTTCGTCGTCATGCGCGACGGTGACGTCGAAGCGCCACGTCCCACCCTGCTCCGCCGCCCGAACCTGAAGGACGTCCGCCTCTCCGGCATGGGCCGCAAGGGTCAAGCAGGACGCGACAAGCGCGACGAGCCTGAGCATGGCCTCACCGCTCGATCTTCGAGATCTTCGAGCCCTGGATGCCGGCGCCCGCCATCATGCCATTCTGATTGAAGAACACGACCGCGATATCGCCCTGAAGGTCGTTGGTGCCCATGGAAGAGGACCAGCCCTTGTCGCCGCCGACAAGAGTCGGACCGGTGCCGACCTCCCACCCGTCATTGTTCCTCGTGTAATCGAGCGCGGCCTGATTCAGGAAGTACATCGCGTAGCCGTAGGTCTGCGCGCCGAACTGCAAGCCGATCGAGGCCGAGGCGATGCTGTAATAGCCCGTCGTCTTTCCACCCTGGCGCAGCGCGCCCTCGCCATACTGACCGCCGACGATCACGCCCGCTTTCAGAATCTCGGGGAAAACGAGAACCGCGACCGCCTTGTTGGCGAGGGCTTTCGCCTCGGGTTCGGACGCATAGAGCGATTTCAGCGCGGCGTTCACCCCGGAGTCGATCTCCGCCGCGGTTTTCTTCAGCGTCTTGTCTTCCTCGGCGCGCGCGTCGGGCGCCGCCAGGATCAGCGCAACCGCGCACACGAGGACAGCCAGAAACGGAGTAAAAACAGCGCGCATCCCAATCTCCCATTATCCCGGCCGCACAATTCGGAGCCGGTTCCGATGCCAGAATAGCGCATTCCCGCGCCACTCGCGCCATTTGATCGACCCGCCCTTTCCCTCCCCGCGGAAACCCGCTAAAGCGCGCCCGTCGTTCACCCCATCAAGGAAGAAGGAAATGGGTTATCGAGTCGCCGTCGCGGGCGCCACGGGCAATGTGGGCCGCGAGATGCTGAACATCCTCGCCGAGCGCGAGTTTCCCGCGGATGAAGTGATCGCGCTCGCGTCGCGCCGGTCGCTGGGCACCGAAGTCAGCTATGGCGATAAAACCCTGAAAACCCTGGACATCGACACCTTCGATTTCACTGGCGTCGACATCGCGCTGTTCGCCATCGGCTCGGGCCCGACCAAGACCTATGCGCCGAAGGCCGCCGCCGCCGGAGCGATCGTGATCGATAACTCCTCGCTCTATCGTTACGACCCGGACATCCCGCTGATCGTGCCCGAGGTGAACCCGGACGCGGTCGAGGGTTATGCGAAGAAGAACATCATCGCCAACCCGAACTGCTCCACCGCGCAGATGGTCGTGGCGCTGAAGCCGCTGCACGACCGCGCGCGGATCAAGCGCGTCGTGGTCTCGACCTACCAGTCTGTCTCGGGCGCGGGCAAGGAGGGCATGGACGAGCTCTGGAACCAGACCAAGGGCCTGTTCGTGCCGGGTCAGGAAGTCGAGCCGAAGAAGTTCACCAAGCAGATCGCCTTCAACGTCATTCCCCATATCGACGTCTTCATGGAGGACGGCTCGACCAAGGAAGAGTGGAAGATGGTCGCCGAGACCAAGAAGATCGTCGACACGAAGATCAAGGTGCACGCCACCTGCGTTCGGGTGCCGGTCTTCGTCGGGCACTCGGAGGCGGTGAATGTCGAGTTCGAGGAGCCGCTGGACGAGGATGAAGCGCGCGAGATCCTGCGCCAGGCGCCCGGCATCATGGTCGTCGACAAGCGTGAGGACGCGGGCTACGTGACCCCGGTCGAATGCGTCGGCGACTACGCCACCTTCATCTCGCGCCTGCGCACCGACCCGACCATCGAGAATGGCCTCAGCTTCTGGTGCGTTTCGGACAACCTGCGCAAGGGCGCGGCGCTGAACGCGGTGCAGATCGCCGAGCTGGTCGGCCGCAGAGTCCTTAAAAAAGGCTAGTGCTGAAAAAGGGCTGAAGCCCCGCGACATCGCCGAAGTTCAAGGGCGTCCCTCGGGGCGCCCTTATTGCTTCAGGTAATTGTCTTTTGGCGGCAGGGATTTCAGGTAAAGCGCGATCGCCTCGCGGTCCTCCTCGGTCAGTTCCGCCATGTTCTCCTGCACAGCGATCATCGCGCCGCCGAAGCTTTCGAAGTCGGGCGTCAGTCCCAGCTTCAGCGCGTCGGCGATATCGTCGACCGTCCAGTCGCCGATCCCGTCCGGGCTGGGGGTGATGTTAGGAACCGTTCCCTTGCCGTCCGGCTCCGGCCCGCCGGCATAGGCCCAGTCCTCCAGCGGCCCGCCCAACAGATTGCGCGGCGTGTGGCACTCGCCGCAATGCCCCGGCCCGGTGACGAGATAGGCGCCGCGATTGAGCTTCGGATCGGCCTCCGAGTCGGGCCGGAACGGCGCATAATCCATGAAGGCGAGCTTCCAGAGGCCAAGCCCCCGGCGCAGCCGGAACGGCAACGGCAAATCGTGTCCGGGCGCCGTCTCCGCCACCGGCGGCAGCGTGTCGAGATAGGCCTTAAGATCCAGCACGTCTGAAAGCGCCATGCGCTGGTAGGACGTATAAGGGAGCGCCGGATAATAGTGCGCGCCTTCCGGCGAGACGCCCCGCGTGACGGCATTGGCGAATTCGAGATCGGACCAGCCGCCAATCCCGGCCTTCGGATCGGGCGAGATGTTGGGCGCGACGAACGTACCGAACGGTGTCTTGAACTCCAGCCCGCCCGCAAGCTCCAGTTTGTCCCCGCCCTTCGCGCCCGGCGCGGCGTGGCAGGAGGAGCAGCCCGCCATGTGGAACACGTAACGCCCGTGGACGGCGTCGCCGCGATGGTCCGGCAGATCCTCGGCGGACATGGGTTTCGGCGCAGTCAGGACCCAGAACGCGGCCGCGCCTGCGATGGCGAGGCCAATAAGAGAGATCAGAATGCGCCACATGGACGGAACCCTCCGCCGAGATTAGCGACGGGAGGCCCTAGTAATCCTTGGCGCGGAACTGCTTGTGGCACCCGCCGCAGGCTTGGCCCAGTTCGGTGGCGGCGGCGATCATCGCCTCTTCCCCGGCGCCCACCTGCGTCACGACAGTCGCCATAACGGAGCGCAGATCCTCCAGGCCCTGCTCGAACTTCAAAGCTTCGTCCCAGACCGCGGATTCAGCGCGTGTCTTGCCCGGGCGCTCCGGCTTCGACGTGCCTTCAAGATACAGGCTGGCGATGTCGTAGCTGGCCAGAGTCTGAATTTTCGCCGCCCGCTCTGTGGCGACGTCCGCGTCATACGGGATTTTGCCCTTGGCCATGGCGTAGATCACGTTGGCGTCCCACTGCATGGCGTTCATGATGCCCTGACGGGCGTAGGTCACCATATCGGCGTCATCCGCCATTGCTGGCGCGGCGACGGAACTCGCCAGAGCCGCGGCGAGCGCACAGGCGCGCAGGCGCCTCGGTCTCCGTGAATGTTTCAAGGTCCTGACCCCCTTCCAATGGTTGATCGGCCGACGCCAAAAAACACTAAACCACGAATGTGACTAGGCAAGGGCGCGGGGGTCAAATTGCCTCGAAAACCTTGTTCTCCCGATCGTAGACCTCGATCTCTCCGGTCGCGATGTTGATCCAGGCGCCGTGGATCGCGGTCTCGCCCTTCTCCAGCGCTTCTTTCACGCAGGGGAACGTCTCCAGATTGCCGAGCGAGTGCACCACGCCCTCATGCTCCAGCCGCACGATCTTCCCCTTGCGGTCGAGATCCAGAGAAGCGACGCGCTCATAGGCCGGCTGCAAGAGGTCGACCCAGCGCCCGATGATGCTGTCCTCCTCCATCAACTCGGGCGCCTCTCCGGCGCACATGTCATGGCAGGCGGTCACGCCGCCGCACATCGAGTGGCCGATAATGACAATGTTGGCGACTTTCAGAACCTTAATCGCGTACTCCACCGCCGCCGAGGTGCCGTGATGCGCGTGATCCCGCGTGTAAGGGGGGATGATGTTCGCGACATTGCGCACGACGAACAGGTCGCCCGGCTCGGAACCGAAAATGCTGACCACGTCCATCCGGCTGTCACAGCAGCTGACCACCATGGTGCGCGGACGCTGCCCGTCCGCGGCGAGACGCCCGTACCAGGCCTTGTTCTCCTCGAACCGGAGCGTTTTCCAGCTGCGATACCGGTCGATCAGGTATTGCGGCAGCGGCTTTGCGTGTTCCGACATCAGCGGCTTTGCGTGTTCCGACATGTTTCGGCTCCCCCCTTGTCGCCGGGATTTGGACAGATAATCGGTTCAAATGTCCAGATTTTCTACGCTCAGCGCGTTTTCCTGGATGAATTGCCGCCGCGGTTCGACCACATCTCCCATCAGCTTGGTGAAAATCTCGTCCGCCTCGTCCATATGGTCGATCTTGACCTGCAGGAGAGTGCGCGCCTCGGGGTCCAGCGTCGTCTCCCACAACTGGTCGGCGTTCATCTCGCCCAGACCTTTGTAGCGTTGCAGCGACAGACCCCGCTCGCCCTCGGCCATCACCGCGTCCAGCAGTTCCGAGGGCGCGCGGATCGCGGTGGATTTCTCCTTCCGAACCAGCGTCGCGGGCGCGTCATAGACCTCGCGCAGCGCGTCCGAGATCTCCGCCAGCCGCCGCGCCTCGGACGAACGGCACGCGGCCGCGTCGATCACCCGCGTCTCGGCGACTCCGCGCAGCGTGCGCGTGAAGCGCATGCCGCCATCCTCCGCCGCTTCGCCGGTCCAGCCGCGCTCCGTCTCCGGCGCGAGGGTGTCCAGCCGCTCGGCGACCAGCCGCGCCGCCTCGCCCGCCGGCATCCGCAACAACTCGCCGGACCAACCTGCGTCGGCCTCGGCTTCGGGCCGGCGTCGGAAAACGCCCGCGATCGCCGCCTGCTCGATCACGAAGCGCGGATGGTGCGGGGGAAAATTCGCCAGGATCTGATTGGCGCGCCGCGCCTCCTCGACCACGCGCATGAGATCCGGCCCGGCGATCTGCGCGCCCGAGGCGAGCGTCAGCATCGCGCCATCGGTTCCCTGCTCGATCAGGTAATCCTCCAGCGACCGCTGGTCCTTGAGGTAGACCTCGGACTTGCCGCGGCTGACCTTGTAGAGCGGCGGCTGGGCGATATAGAGGTGCCCGTTTTCGATCAGGTCCGGCATCTGCCGGTAGAAGAACGTGAGCAGCAGCGTGCGGATATGGGCGCCGTCCACGTCGGCGTCGGTCATGATGATGACCTTGTGATAGCGCAGCTTGGAGAGGTTGAACTCGTCCCGTCCGATGCCGGTGCCGAGCGCCATGACGAGGTTCCCGATTTCCTGGCTCGAGAGCATCTTGTCGAACCGCGCGCGCTCCACATTCAGGATCTTGCCCCTCAGGGGCAGCACCGCCTGCGTGCCGCGGTCGCGACCCTGCTGCGCCGAGCCGCCCGCCGAGTCGCCCTCGACCAGCAGCAATTCGGTCTTGGACGGGTCCTTTTCGGAGCAATCCTTCAGCTTCCCGGCGAGGAAATTGACATCGAGCGCGGTCTTGCGCCGGGTCAGCTCCCGCGCCTTCCGAGCCGCCTCACGCGCCAGCGCCGCCTCGACGATCTTTCCAACCACCTGGCGCGCGTCGGACGGGTTCTCCTCGAACCACTCCGACAGTTTCTCGTTCATCAGGCTCTCGACCGCAGGCCGCACCTCCGAGGAGACCAGCTTGTCCTTGGTCTGGCTGGAGAATTTCGGGTCCGGCACCTTCACCGACAGCACGCAGGTCAGGCCCTCGCGCGCATCGTCGCCAGAGAGCGAGACCTTCTCCTTCTTCGCGAGGCCCGAGGACGCCGCGTAGGCGTTGATGGTGCGCGTGAGCGCGCCGCGGAACCCAGCCAGATGGGTGCCGCCGTCCTTCTGCGGAATGTTGTTGGTGAAGGCGAGGACGTTCTCGTGATAGCCGTCGTTCCACCACATGGCGACGTCGACGGAAATACCATCCTTCTCGCCGCGCACCGTGATCGGCGCCTCGATCAGCGGATGCTTGGAGCGGTCGAGATAGCGCACGAAGGCCTCGACCCCGCCGTCGTAGAACAACGTCTCCTCCACCGGCTCCGCATGCCGCTCGTCCCTGAGCACGATGGTGACGCCGGAGTTGAGGAAGGCGAGTTCGCGCAGGCGGTGCTCCAACGTCTTGAAGCTGTATTCGACCATCGAGAACGTATCGGTCGAGGCGAGGAACCGCACCTCGGTGCCTTTCCTGCCGTCCGCGGGGCCGCTCTCCTTCAGCGGCGCGACCGTTTCGCCGCGCGCGAACTTCACGTAGTGCGCCTTGCCGTCGCGCCAGATCCTGAGCTCCAGCCAGTCGGAGAGCGCATTGACCACGGAGACGCCGACCCCGTGCAGGCCGCCTGAGACCTTGTAGGAGTTCTGGTCGAACTTTCCGCCGGCATGCAGTTGGGTCATGATGACTTCCGCCGCCGAGACCCCTTCCTCCGGGTGGATCTCGGTCGGAATGCCGCGGCCATTGTCCGAAACCGAAACCGAGTTGTCGGCGTGCAGCGTCACCCGCACCGTGTCGCAATGGCCCGCCAGCGCCTCGTCGATGGCGTTGTCCACCACCTCGTAGACCATGTGGTGCAGGCCCGACCCGTCATCGGTGTCGCCGATATACATGCCCGGCCGTTTCCGGACGGCCTCAAGCCCCTTCAGGACCTTGATCGACTCTGCGCCGTACTCGCCGCCATTCGACGGCGTCTGGGGCGTTTCCTCATCCTTGTCCGACATGTGCTCAGGTCCTGCCATGTTTCGCTTTTATGGCCTCGATCTGCTCGACCAGCGCTTCGAGGTCCTTGATTTTCTCCGGGTCCGCATCCGGCGTCTTCCGGGCGACGTCCAGCAGCAGCTCCATGACCTTGCCGATCTGTGCGCCATAGCTGGCGACGCGGCGCACGATCTCTTCTTCGATCTCAGGCCAGTTGGTGGCCGAGCCGCCGATCCAGCCCCAGTTGGTGCGCGGGTCGATGTCCTGCTGATAGCCGTACCCGAACGGAAAGTAGATGTTGAAGGTGACGTCCCCGACCGACACGGCGCCGCCCGCGGCCTTCATCGTCTCGGCCCAGGTCTTGGCCTGCTGGCGCCATAGGAACACGCTCTGCTCCCAGGACTGCGCGCAGGTCCGCGCCATCATCCCCATCGGGTCGCTGGCCATGCCCACCGGGTACATCACGACGCGGCCCCGAGTCTCAGCGCGCTGGCGTCGACCGCATCTGGCCGCCCGGACTCCCCATCGCCCAGATGGGTGATCATCATGTCGATCCGCATGTCCAGACAGGTGACCCGGAACGCGACCCGGTCCTCCTCTTCGACCACCTGAACCGACAGCGAGTCGACCAAGGCGTCGACCATTTCGCGCATTTCTCGATCAAATGGCAGCATCGCCGGAAAACTCGCGGGGGCCCACGCCGCGGGCCGCGTGAACGCGGCGCGCCAAGCCTCGGTCTGTTTCGCCCAGGCGCGGAAACCCTGCTCGAACGCGGCCGCGTAGGCGCTCGACATCGCCGACATGGGATTGCTCGGAAAACGCATGCTGCTGGTCATGACGACCCTTTCATCAATATCGAGCCCTCGGGCCCTTCGGCGATCTCCGCCTTCAGCGCGCTGGCGTCCAGCGCTTCGAACAGTTCCGCCCCCGTGCCCGTCATCCACGCCTGCGCGCCGAGATCAGCGATCTCCGCGTAAAGCGTCGCGCGGCGGTCCGCATCCAGATGCGCCGCCACCTCGTCGAGCAGCAGGATCGGCGCGCCCTCCCGCTCCGCCAGCGCCCGCGCATTGGCCAGCACGAGGCTGATCAGCAGCGCCTTTTGCTCGCCCGTCGAGCTGAGATGCGCCGGCTGACCCTTGGCGGCGAAGAGCGCCTGCAGATCGCTGCGGTGCGGCCCCTCCAGCGTGCGCCCGGCCGCCGCGTCGCGACCGCGGGACCGCGCCAGATCGGCCCGGAATTCCTCAGCGATTTCAAGGGATTCCGAATGGGCGTCGCCGCCCGCCCGAATCACTTCCGTCAAGCGGCTCTCCATCGCGCCCAGAATAGCGATTTCCGCCTTTGGAAACAATGTTTTAGCATCTTCCTGCGCGAGCGTCAGCCGATGCGCGCAACCGGCCCGAGCCAAGGCCAGCGCCGCGCCTGAGTCCGCCATCTGCGCCTCCAGCGCGCCAAGCCAGGCGGGGTCCATCCGGCCCTCCTTCAACAGGCGGTTCCGCTCCCGCATCGCCTTCTCGTACGTGAGGCTGACCTCGCCATGGCCAGGCTCGAAGGACAGCGCCGCGCGGTCCAGAAACGCCCGCCGGTCGGCCGCCCCGCCGGCCCAAAGCCGGTCCATGGCGGGCGTCAGCCACAGAACACGCACGATCCGCCCCAGCGCCGCCTGGCTCTCCGACGCGTCATCGATCTCCACCACGCGGCGGCTGCCCTCGCTGAGGTCGACGGACGTCGCGACCTCGACCGGGTCCGACGCCGTCAGCAACGCCGCCGAAATGCGCCAGCCGATCTCCTCGGGCCGCCGCGCCATCTCGGCCAGCGGCGCGCGTCTCAGCCCCCGGCCGGGGCTGAGCATCGAGACCGCCTCCAGCACATTGGTCTTGCCGGCGCCGTTGGGTCCGTAAAGCGCGACGGAACGCCCCTCGGGCGTAAGAGCAAGCGTCCTCCATGACCGGAAATGCGACAGAGAAAGCCGCCCGACGCGCGTGGCGCCCGGCGGCTGAGGGTTGCTTTCAGTGTTGGTATTGGCAGCCAAACCGGCCGTCCCGCCGTGGCGCGCTAGACGCGCATCGGCATCACCACATAGACCGCGCCCAGATCGTCGCCTTCGCGCACCAGGGTCGGACGCGAAGGATCGTCGAACATGAACACCGCGTTTTCGCGGTCCACCTGCCCGGCGATCTCAAGCAGGTACTTGGCGTTGAACCCGATCTCCAGCGGCTCGTCATCATAGCCGACCGCCAGCTCCTCGGTCGCCGAGCCGCTGTCCGGCGCGTTGACGGAAAGCGACAACCGGTCCTGATCCAGCGCCAGCTTGACGGCGCGGGACCGTTCGGACGACACCGTCGCGACGCGATCGACCGCCTGCGCGAAAGCCGCCGCGTCCACCTCCAGCCGCTTGGTGTTGCCGGTCGGGATCACGCGCGAATAATCGGGGAACGTGCCGTCGATCACTTTCGAGGTCAGGATCAGCCCATCGCCCTTGAAACGGATCTTGGTCTCCGAGACCGAGACCTCGATCTCGGCTTCGTCATCCTCAAGAAGTTTGCGCAGCTCGCCCACCGTCTTGCGCGGCACGATCACGCCGGGCGAGTTCTCGGCGCCCTCCGGCAGCGCGACATCGACCCGCGCCAGCCGGTGCCCATCGGTGGCCACCGCGCGCAGGGCCTTCCGGCCCTCCTCCTCGGCGACATGCAGATACACGCCGTTGAGGTAGTACCGGGTCTCTTCGGTCGAAATGGCGAATTTCGACTTGTCGAACAGGCGCCTGAGATCGGGGGCCTTGGCGGTGTAGGTCACCTCGTACTCGCTGGAGGCCATCATCGGGAAGTCCTCCCGCGGCAGGGTCGCCAGCGAGAAGCGGGAACGCCCGGCCTCCACTTCCAGCCGTCCGCCGCCAGCGTCCGCGTAAAGCTGGACGTCCGCGCCCTCGGGCAGCTTGCGCACGATTTCATGCAGCGTGTGGGCGGCGACCGTGGTCGCGCCGGACTGCTCCACCATCGCCGGAATGGTCTCGATCACCTCGATGTCCAGATCGGTCGCGCGCAGCGAAATCTCGCCCGCCTCGGCCTCCAGAAGCACGTTGGAGAGAATGGGAATGGTGTTCCGCCGCTCGACCACGCCCTGGGCCCGGCTCATCGCCTTCAAGAGGGCGCTGCGCTCTATGCTGACTTTCATCTGTCGCGATCCACTCGACGTCGCGCCACGTTGAAGGGGCGCTGTATTTATTCAGGGAACGCGACAGTAACCCCCATATCGCGCGGGTCAAACACTGATTGCGGTTTGGAGCGCGCCAGACGGCCCCACCTCGCCGGAAAGCGCGTTTTACGCCTCCAGCATGCGGCGGAGAAGCTCGATATCCTCGGCCAGAGCGGAGTCGGTCTCGCACAGCTGCTCGATCTTGCGGACCGCGTGCAGCACCGTGGTGTGGTCCCGTCCGCCGAACTTGCGGCCGATATCCGGCAGGCTGCGCTGGGTCAGCATCTTCGACAGATACATCGCGATCTGACGCGGCCGCGCCACCGCCCGCGCGCGGCGCGGCGAGAGCATGTCGGTCATGCGGATGTTGTAGTGCTGGCAGCACTTGCGGATGATCTCGTCCACCGTGACCTTGCGGTCCGAGGCGCGCAGGATATCCGCAAGACATTCCTGCGCCATGTCGAGGTCGATCGGGCGCCCGACGAGCGTGGCGAAGGCGACCAGACGCGTCAGCGCGCCCTCAAGAACCCGCACGTTCGAAGAAATGCGGTGCGCCAGGAACTCCAGCACCTTGGCGTCCAGCACCAGGCCCGGATTCTGCGCCGCGACCGTTTCCGCCTTCGCCTGCAGGATGCCGAGGCGCAGCTCGTAATCGGTGGGGTGGATGTCGACCACCAGACCCCATTGCAGGCGGGAGCGGATGCGCTCCTCCAGCCCGTCGATCTCATTCGGACTGCGGTCGGCGGAGATCACGATCTGCTTGGACTGGTCGATCAGCGCGTTGAAGGTGTGGAAGAACTCCTCCTGGGTCGAATCCTTGCCGGCGATGAACTGCACGTCGTCCACCATCAGCACGTCGACCGAGCGGAACTGCTGCTTGAAGCTGATCGTGTCGCGATACCTGAGCGCCTGCACGAAACGGTACATGAACTGCTCGGCTGAAAGATAAAGCACCCGCCGGCCCGGATGGCGTTGGCTCAGCTCCCAAGCGATGGCGTGCATCAGGTGCGTCTTGCCGAGGCCCACCCCGCCGTAAAGGAACAGCGGGTTGAACGAGACCTCTTTCGATTCGGAGACTCGCCGGGCCGCGGCGTGCGCCAGCTCGTTCGGCTTGCCGACGACGAAACTGTCAAAGGTGAAGCGCGGATCGAGAGGCGAAGATGGCAGCGTGTCGGCGCCGTTCGCGCCGTTGACCGAAGCGGATTTCGGCGCTGCCGCTGGTTCCACTTTCTTGGCCGCTGCGGCATGGTTCGCGCCGTTGGCCGCTCCGGGCGCAGCGGCGGAATTGGGCGCATCGGGCGTTTTGGCGGTCCGGGCGCCGTCCGCCTCAAACTCCACGCGTTCGATTCGGGGGTCGGCGGCGGCCAGCGCGCGCCGCACCGCGTCGGCGTATTGAGTGGCGACCCAATTGCGCATGAAGGGAGTCGGCGCGGTGATACGGGCGAGGCCCTTGTCGATTTCGGTCAGCGACAGCGGCGCGATCCAGCTGTCATAGGCGCCCCTGCCAAGCGATTTCTTCAGCAGCTCGCTGGTGTCGGCCCACATCGCCGCCAGCGCGTCGTCGCACGGACCGGCCTTGCGCGCCTTGCCGACCGCTGCGCCATCGTCCGATGCATACTCACCCATGCTCGCTTCCCCCGGCCTGCTTCGCCGGACAGGGCGAAGCGCGTTTTTATTTCAATTCTGGCGCCACGGAAGGCCGCGCGCCTTCCAGCCGTTCAGGCCGCCCCGACGGCCCTCGGCGTCCAGATCCCCCTCAAATCCCTCAGCAACGTTCACACATACGACGGAGCGACCCTGCGCGCCCCACGCCTTGGCGACGCTCTGCGCCGCCTCCATCGACCGCGCGCCGGACCTGCAGATGAAATGCAGTTCCTTAGGCTCGACGCCCGCCGCTTTTACGGCTTGATCAACTTCATCAATAAAGTTGGAGTTAATCTCCATGGTCGGAAACCGGCGCCACTCGATCAGGATCAACCGCTTGCCGATTTCAGAAAGATCGGGCGCGCCGACAAAGGCCCATTCGGCCCGTGTGCGCACATCAATGAGAAGAACGTCGGAATCAGACTCGAGCGCCGCGAAAGATGCTGATGGATTGACCTCGCCAACCATCACCCCGCCTTGAACGTCTGCTGCCGCCACGTCGCCCCGCCTTTCGTCCCCTGCGCCCGAAGCTACTCAGGCCTCCGATTCGCCGCAACGCGTATTCAAATAAAATCTCCGGCGTTTTGCTCGACGGAACAAACATAGCCAAAATGCAACACAATAAAGCCCGCGAATTGCTTTGCGGGCGCGAAGTAATGGAGGGCCAGAAAAGGCCCTTTTACTCTCGAAGTATTCAGATGGACACTAACGCGGCGCAGGGAATCGCCCGCCGCAGGTCAGGGGGCCAACCTACAAAAGCAGGCGGGCGCCCCGCAATCCCCTAAAATCGCTGGTGTGACGGATTTGCGACGCGATGCGTCGCAGTCGCCCAACCTCAGGCGGTGAGCGCCTTCACGCGGCGCGCCAGGCGGGAAACCTTCCGGCTGGCGGTGTTCTTGTGCAGGATGCCCTTGTTGGCGCCGCGCATGATCTCGGGCTGAGCGGCGCGCAGGGCCTCCTTCGCCTTCTCGGCGTCGCCCGAGGCGATCGCCTCTTCGACGGCGCGGATAAAGGTGCGCACGCGGCTGCGGCGCGCGGTGTTGACTTCGGTGCGACGTTCGGTCTGGCGAACGCGCTTTTTGGCGGACGGCGAGTTAGCCATGTGATCTCGTCCCAAGCGTCGTGAAAATCAGGCCGCGTCTATACTGTCGCGCCCCAGGGCCGTCAAGGCCGAAACCGCGGCGTTTCGGGCGGTTTCGGCGCAGTGTGGATAACGCCTCAGCGGCCCTTGAACTGGGCTTTGCGCTTCTCGACGAAGGCCTCCATGCCTTCCTTCTGGTCTTCCGTGCCGAACATCGCATGGAACATGCGCCGCTCGAACCTGAGTCCCTCGGCCAGAGTGGTCTCAAAGGCGGCGTTGACCGCCTCCTTGATCGCCAGCACGGCGATCGGCGGCATCTCCGAGATCTTGTCGGCGGCGGCGAGCGCCTCCTTGACCAGATCGTCGACCGGGAAGACCCGGCTGACGAGGCCGGCGCGCTCCGCCTCCTCGGCGCTCATGAAGCGCCCGGTAAGGCACATCTCCATCGCTTTCGACTTGCCGACGAAACGCGCCAGACGCTGACTGCCCCCCGCGCCGGGGATAACGCCGATCGAGACCTCGGGCTGTCCGAACTTCGCCGTCTCCGAGGCGTAGATGAAGTCGCACATCATCGCCAGCTCGCACCCGCCGCCCAGCGCATAGCCCGACACGGCGGCGATCAGCGGCTTGCGGGTCTTGGCCGCGGCCTCCCAGTTGGCGGTGATGAAATCCTCGCGATAGGCGTCGACGAAGCTCTTCTCGCGCATCTCCTTGATGTCGGCGCCGGCGGCGAAAGCCTTGTCCGAGCCGGTCAGGACCATGGCCTGGATCGCGTCATCGGCCTCGAACTTGCCCAGCGCGTCCGTCAGCTCATCCATCATCTGGTTGTTGAGCGCGTTCATCGCGTCGGGACGGTGCAGGCGGATCAGGCCAACATGGTCGCGGGTTTCGACAATCAGGGTCTCGTAGGCCATTCGGCTGCCTCATTCGATATCGTGGGGGGCGCGGCGCGACTTAGCGGATCGCAGCCTCGCGATCAACCACCCTGACCGTCAGTGCTGACATTTTGGGCAATAGAAGCTGGAGCGCCCCGATTGGGGAATACGGCGGATGGTCCCGCGGCAATTCTGGGTCCTGCAGGGCCGCCCTTCTCGGTCATAGACCCGGAAAGCGTGCTGAAAATAGCCCAGTTCGCCGTCCGCCTGGCGATAGTCGCGCAGGCTGGAGCCGCCCGCCGCGATGGCGTCCATCAGCGTTTCGCGAATCGCCGTGGTAAGCGCGGCGATGCGAGGCCGCGAGATCGAACCCGCCGGACGCTTGGGTGCGACGCCAGCCCGATAGAGCGCCTCGCAGACATAGATATTGCCGAGGCCGGCGATGATTCTCTGATCCAGAAGCGCCGCTTTGATCGGCATGCGACGCCCAGCCAGCCGATCGGCGAGGTAATCCTCGTTGAACGCGTTGCCCAAGGGCTCCGGGCCAAGGGAGGCGAGCAGCCTGTGCGCGTCCAGATCGGCGGTCGGCCACAGGTCCATCGCGCCGAAGCGGCGGGCGTCATTGAAGACGACGCGCTTGCCGCCCTCGATATCGAACACCACGTGGTCGTGCTTGCCGTCCCCGAACGCCGAGTCGCCCGCCGCGCCGTGGTGGAATTCCCCCAACGTCGCGCCGCCGATCAGCAGCCGTCCGGACATGCCGAGATGAACGATCAGGGTTTCGTCGCCGTCGAGATCGATGAGAAGATATTTGGAGCGCCGCCGAAGCGGACCCACGCGCCGCCCTGTCAGCCGCTCCGCAAATCGCTCGGGCAGCGGCCAGCGGAGATCGGGCCGCCTCTGGATCACGCGGACGAGGCGCCGACCGGCCATGACCGGCTCCAGCCCCCGCCGGACCGTCTCGACTTCGGGTAATTCGGGCATAGCGACCTTTCGACATTCCGTTGCGGCCCTTACCAAATCCCATGGAAGCCGCCGCCGGAGCGCGCTAGTTTGCGCGCCATGACCAAGGACGCAAGCTCAGATACATCCACCGACTCCACGACCCATTTCGGCTTCCGCGAGGTGCGCGAGGGCGAGAAGGCCGGCCTCGTGCATGGCGTCTTCTCCAATGTCGCCTCGCGCTACGACCTGATGAACGACGTCATGTCGCTGCGCATCCACCGCCTGTGGAAGGACGCGCTGATCGACTGGATGGCGCCGCGGCCGGGCATGGCGCTGCTGGACGTCGCCGGCGGCACGGGAGACATCTCATTCCGCTTTCTCGACCGGCTGAAGGGCGAGGGCCACGCCACTGTCTGCGACATGACGGAATCGATGCTGATCGAGGGCCGCCGCCGCGCCGAGGAGAAGGGCCTTTCCGGCAAAGTCGACTGGGTCTGCGGCGACGCCATGAAGCTTCCCTTCGAGGACCGCAGCTTCGACGCCTACACCATCGCCTTCGGCATCCGTAACGTCACGCGGATCGAGGAGGCGCTGAGCGAGGCTTATCGCGTGCTGAGACCCGGCGGGCGGTTCCTCTGCCTCGAATTCAGCCAGATGCCGAATGACGGGCTGCAGAAGCTCTACGACCTCTATTCCTTCAACGTGATCCCGGCGATGGGAGAACTGATCGCCAAGGACCGGGACTCCTATCAGTATCTGGTGGAATCGATCCGCAAGTTCCCCGATCAGGAGACCTTCGCCGGCATGATCCGCGCCGCCGGGTTCAGCCGCGTGAAATACCGCAATCTCAGCCAAGGCGTGGCGGCGATCCATTCGGGCTGGCGGCTCTGATCGCATGATCCACGCGTTCCGGCATCTCTGGCGGCTCGGCCGCGTCGGCGCCACGCTGGAGCGCGCCGGCGCCATGACCCCCGTGCTGGACGCGTTCGAAGCCCCCACGCGCCTGCGCCTGATCATCCGCCTCATCTCGCGCCCGATCGCCTTTCTGGGCCACAAGGGCGAGGCGGACTTGCCGCCCGCCGCACGCGCCTTGCAGGCGCTGGGACCGGCTTACGTCAAGTTCGGGCAGGTGCTTTCCACACGACCGGACGTGACCGGGCGCGAACTGGCGCGCGAGCTGCGCGTGCTGCAGGACAAGCTGCCGCCGTTCAGCGACGCCGAGGCCCGCGCGACGGTCAAACGGGAGTTGGGCAAGCCCGTCGACGACCTCTTCTCCGAATTCGGCCCGTCGGTCGCCGCCGCCTCCATCGCGCAGGTGCATCCCGCCGTCGTTCGCGGGACCGGACGCAAGGTGGCGGTCAAGGTGCTGCGGCCGGAGATCGAGCGCGAGTTCCGCAAGGACGTCGACGCTTTCTATTTCGCCGCGGCGGTGATCGAGTTTTTCGTCCCCTACTCCCGCCGCCTGCGGCCCACCGCGGTGATCGAGCATTTCGACGGCGTGGTGACCACCGAGATGGACCTTCGGCTGGAGGCCTCGGCCGCCGCCGAATACCGGGCGAACTCGATGGACGACCCGATCATCGATGCGCCCGAGGTGATCTGGCCGCTGTCGGCCCGCCGGGTGATGACCACGGAATGGGTCGCGGGCACGCCGATGGGCGACCTCGAGGAGTTGCAGGCGAGGGGCTATGACCTGCCCGCGCTGGCGGCGGGCATGATCCAGACCTTCCTGCGTCACGCGCTGCGTGACGGGTTCTTCCACGCCGACATGCATCAGGGCAACCTGAAGGTCGCCGAGGACGGCGCCACGATCGTCGCGCTCGATTTCGGCATCATGGGCCGGATCGACGCCCTGACCCGGCGCTATTACGCCGAGATCCTCTACGGCTTCCTGAAAAAGGACTACAAGCGCGTCGCCGAGGTGCATTTCGAGGCGGGCTACGTCCCCGCCGACAAGAATGTCGATGAATTCGCGCAGGCGCTTCGGGCGGTGGGCGAGCCAATCTTCGGGCAGGACGCCAGCCATATCTCGATGGGCCGGGTGCTGGCCTATCTGTTCGAGGTGACCGAGCGCTTCGGCATGCAGACCCGGACCGAGTTGATCCTCCTCCAACGGACCATGGTGGTGGT
>QKHF01000024.1 GCA_003250135.1 Paracoccaceae bacterium
CTGTGCAAGGGAACGGGCACGCCGCCGCGGGTCGCCTACTGATCAGCGCGAGGCGTCCGCGCCGAGAAAGAACGCCTCGATTTCGTTGGACAGGTCCATGTCCTGCGAGGTGCGGCCCAGGAACTGGCGCAGCAGCCAGCGCTCCTTGCGGCCGGGCCAGGTGTGGCCGCCGCCCTCGACGATAAAATGAGTCAGCGGCGCGGCGCAATTCTGGTAAACTCTTCGGTGCACCTGAGTGCCGTCCGCTGGATCTAGGTCCGGAAGGGCGAGTTCCTGGAATCCATCGCAGCGATTGCGGGCCGCCCAGATCTCCAGCGTCTCTGGCCCGGACAAAACCGCGCCGCGATCCGGATCGCGCTGGGGTACGACCGAGCCGCCGTCATAGCCGATCAGTTCGTCCGCGGTTCCGTGCAAGATCATCACTGGAATCGGCTGGTTCGTGGCGCAGTCGAGGCCGACGGGCCAGGAAGCGATGGCGATCGCCGCGGCCGCCGCCAGATCGGGCGCATCGCAGGTCAGGCGCATGGTCATCATGCCGCCATTGGAGGCGCCCGAGACATAGACGCGGTTCGGGTCGACCAGCCCATCTCCTGCCAGGCGCTCGATCAGCGCGCGCAGAAAGCCCACATCGTCCGTCAATCGCAAGGGCTGGCCGTCGCCGCCGACCCGTCCGTCGTTCCAGTTGCGATTCAGAGCGGCTGGGTAGATCTCCACCCAGCCGCGCTGCGCGAGTTCGAAGTCGGTGTAACGCCTGGCGCGACGAGGAGAGCCGCCTCCGCCATGCAGCGCCATGATCGCAGGGCCGGGGCCGTGGTCGAATCTCTGGTCTGGAACCACCACTTCGGCGTAGCGGGTCACGCCGTCATGCTCGAACTCGATCTCAAGCTCCACCGCCGCGGCGGGCGCGGCGGCAAGAACGGCGAGGGCGAAAAGGGCGGGACGGATCATCGGGCGCTCCGGCTTTGGTCGCCCCCTGTTACGCCGCGAGGGCTCGGAGTCCGTCGCCGGGTCAGGCCTTTTTCTTGGCTGCGGCCTTCTTGCGGCCGCCCCCCTTCTTGGCGGCCTTGGCGGTGATCAGCTCCAGCGCCTGCTCCATGGTCACGGCCTCGGGCTCGGTTCCCTTGGGCAGGGTGGCGTTGATCTTGCCCCATTTGACGTATGGCCCGTAGCGCCCGTCCAGCACGTTCACCGGCCCGCCATCGGGATGCTCGCCGAGCTCCTTCAGCGGCTTGGCCGCGGCTCCGCCTCCGCGCCGCCCGCCATTGGCGCGCTTTTCGGCGATCAGGTCGACGGCGCGGTTGATGCCGATGGTGAAGACCTCCTCGGCGTCCTTGATGTTGGCGTAGGTGGAGCCGTGCTTCACATACGGCCCATAGCGGCCGATGCCGGCTTCGACGGGCTCACCGTCCTCGGGGTGCGGCGCGATCACACGGGGCAGAGACAGCAGGTCGAGCGCTTTCTTCAGGTCCACCGCGTCCAGTTCCATCCCCTTGGGGATCGAGGCGCGCTTGGGCTTTTCCTTCGACTCCGGGTCCTGCTCGCCCAACTGAACGTAAGGCCCGAACCGGCCCGAGCGCAGCGTGACGGGCGTTCCGTCATCGTCATGACCCAGCAGCTTGCCCTCCGGCCCGGCCATGTCGCCGCCCTCGACCTCGCCGCCCAAGGGGCGCGTGTAGCGGCATTCCGGGTAGTTGGAGCAGCCGATGAAGGCGCCGCCCGACCGCGCGGTCTTCAGGGCGAGACGGCCCGAGTTGCAGCTCGGGCAGGCGCGCGGGTCGGACCCGTCGCCGGAATCCGGGAAGATATGCGGCGCAAGGACATCATTGATGACCTCCAGCACCTCCGAGATGCGCAGGTCCTTGGTCTCGTCCACCGCCTCGGAGAAGTCCTTCCAGAACTCGCGCAGGAGCTTCTTCCAGTCCTCGCGCCCGCCGGAGACGTCGTCGAGCTTCTCCTCCAGCCCGGCGGTGAAGTCATACTCCACATAGCGGCCGAAATAGTTCTCGAGGAAAGCGATCACCAGCCGCCCCTTATCCTCGGGGATCAGGCGGTTCTTTTCCTTCCGGACGTATTCGCGGTCCTGAATCGTGGTGACGATGGAGGCGTAGGTGGAGGGACGGCCGATGCCCAGCTCCTCCATTCGCTTCACCAGCATCGCCTCGGTGTAGCGCGGCGGGGGCTGGGTGAAGTGCTGCTCGGGCGTCACCGATTTCTGGTCGGCGGGCTCGCCCGCGACGATCTCCGGCAGGCGGCCGCCCTCGTCCTCGTCGTCGATGACCGTGTCGCGGCCTTCCTCATAGACCTTCAGGAAGCCGTCGAACTTGATCACCTGGCCGGTGGCGCGCAGGACCACGGCCTTGTCGGCGCCGGTGATGTCCACCGTGGTGCGCTCCAGCCGCGCGCTCGACATCTGGCTGGCCAGGGCGCGTTTCCAGATCAGGTCGTAGAGTTTCCTCTCATCCGGCTCCAGCTTGCCGAGGCTCTTCGGCTCGCGGGTCATATCGGTGGGCCGGATGCATTCATGCGCCTCTTGCGCGTTCTTGGCCTTGTTCTTGTAGAACCGCGGGTTTTCCGGGACGTAGGCCGCGCCGTAGCGGTCCTTGATCGCGTCGCGGGCCGCCATCACCGCCTCGGGCGCCATGTCGATGCCGTCGGTTCGCATATAGGTGATGTGCCCCGCCTCGTAGAGTCGCTGGGCCGCGCGCATGGTCTGCTGCGCGCCGAATCCGAACTTGCGGCTCGCCTCCTGCTGCAGGGTCGAGGTCATGAAGGGCGGCGAGGGGTTGCGGTTCGCCGGCTTGGCCTCGACGCTGTCGACGGTCAGGTTGCGCACGCTGACCGCGGCGACCGCCTCGTTCGCGTCGGCCTCGGTCTTCAGGTCGTGCTTGCCAAGTTTCTTGCCGTCGAGATGCGTCAGGCGCGCCTCGAACTCGTCGCCGCGCGGCGTGACCAGAACCGCCTTGACGGTCCAGTACTCGACCGCGCGGAACGCCTCGATCTCCATCTCGCGCTCGACGATCAGGCGGAGGGCCACGGACTGCACCCGGCCCGCGGACTTGGCGCCGGGCAGTTTGCGCCACAGAACCGGCGACAGGGTGAAGCCGACCAGATAGTCCAGCGCGCGGCGCGCGAGATAGGCCTCGACCAGCTCCATGTCGATCTCGCGCGGATGCGCCATCGCCTCGGTCACCGCGGACTTGGTGATGGCGTTGAAGACCACGCGCTCGACGGGCGTGTCCTTCTTGATGGCGCGGCGCTTTCTCAGCGCCTCCAGCAGGTGCCAGCTGATCGCCTCGCCCTCGCGA
>QKHF01000319.1 GCA_003250135.1 Paracoccaceae bacterium
ATAGAGAGGCGGCAATCGGCTCAATTTCCGGACAGGCGGTCCATCGCCGCGCGCAGGGCGTCTTCGGCCTTGCGCTTTTCCTCGGCGGACATCGCGTCGGGGTCGATCTCAAGCCGGAAATTCGCCGATTCCTGTGCGATGCGCCGCAGAGCCGGTCCGGCCTCGTCGCGACGGCCAACGACCCTGTAGGTGCTCACCGGATAGGCGAGGCCCTTGACGCTGATCTGGCCGTGCTCCTCGCACGCGATCGCGTCGCGGACATGCGCATAGGTCTCGTAGGAGATCAGGATCTCGCCGGGATCGGCGGCGGTCTCCAGTCGCGCCGCCAGATTCACGCCGCCGCCGATGATGGTGTAGTCCATCCGGTCCTCGCTGCCGAAGTTCCCCACCGTGCAATAGCCGCTGTTGATGCCGATCCGGCACTGGAGCGGGTGCTCGATCCCGGCGGCGCGCCAGATCTCCTGCAACTCCCGCATCCTCTCTCGCATCGCGATCGCCATGGTCACGCAGGCCAGCGCGTCCTCCTTCACGCCGCGCGTCTCCGGGTCGCCGAAGAAGATCACGATCGCGTCGCCGACATACTTGTCGATGGTCGCGCCGTGCTCCAACGCGATCTTCGACATCTCGGTCAGATAGTGGTTCAGGAGCTTGGTCAGCTCCTCGGATTCCAATTTGTCGGTGGTCTCCGTGAACCCGGCGATGTCGGAGAAGAATACGGTCAGCTTCTTGCGCTGGGCGGAGATCTCCACGCTCTGGCTGCCGCTGAAGATCGAGGAGTAGACCTGCGGCGAGAGGTATTTGGAGAGCTTGTTCGAGAGCGACTCCAACATCTGGTTCTTCTCGAGCACGCGCTCGTTCGCCTCCTCCGCGCGCCGCCGCGCGTCCTGCGCGGTCGAGAACAGGCGGGCGTTGTCGAGCGAGATCGAGGCGAGTTCCGCGAACCGGCCCAAGAGCGCCGCCTCTTCATCGCCGAAGGTCCGGTCGGAGCTTTCGTCATAGGCCATGCCCAGAACGCCGATCACCTTGCCGCCCGAGGTCAGCGGCACGCCGATCACGGCGCGGATGAAGCCGTCGTATTTCGCGTTCGGGACGCGGCCGTCCCATGTGTCGTAATCGTTGACGACGACCGGTTCGCCGGAGACCCATACGCGCCCGGCGACCCCCTGGCCGGGTTGCAGGGTGGCCCCGACGGATTCCGCATAGACGCCGACGCCGACCTTGCGGCGGATCTCGGACGCGCCCTCGTCGGCGAGATAAATGAACCCGTGCGGCGCGGCGAGAAGCTGGCCGGCCCGCGTGATCAGCGCCTGCAGCAACTCGTCGGTGTCGAGCCGGCTGACGATGCCGAGCGTGGTTTCGTTAAGGGCCGCCAGATAGTCAGCCTGCCGGCGCAGCTTGTCCTGCGCGAGGACCCGCTCGGTCACGTCGGTGGCCACCCCGATGGCGCCGTTGACGGCGTTCTCTCCGGCGATCAGCGGCGCGCACCAGATCTCGAACACCTGGTCGTCCAGAGCGGCGAAGGAGCTGACGGTCTCTCCCGCCAGCGCGGCTTCGGCGGCTCCGATCATCTTGGGCGAACGCTCGAATACGGCGGAGACCGTCTCGCCGACGACCTCCTCCGCGCTCAGCCCCAGCGTATCGAGGCCCTTGCCCTCCAGCAGCGTCAGAACGCCGTCGCGGTCGAGCGCGAAAACGATGATCGGCGCGTTGGAGACGACGACGGAGAGGCGCTCCTCCAACCGGCTGTAAAGCGTCCTCAGCTCGCCGATCATGTTGTTGAAGGAGCGGGCGAGGATGCCGGTCTCGTCTTCGGTGCGCACCGGAATCTCGGTCGTCAGATCGCCCTGTCCGACGCGCTCGGCCCCTTGCACCAGGTCCGCGAGCGGCGCCGTGACCCGGCGCGTCAGCAGCATCAGAGCAAGCGCGATCGCCAGCGATCCGACGCCGCCGAGAACCAGCACGTAGATCAGCAGCTTGTTGACCGCCCCGTAGACCTGGGCCTCAGGCGCGGTCGCGATCACGCGCCACTTCCATGGCTCGAAGAAATGATGGCTGGCGAGAAAGCGCTCTCCCCGGAAGGCGTAGCTGATCTGGCCATGATCGGTGGCGTTCATCTCGGCGAACCAGCCCTCGTCGGCGACGGACGTCCCGACCAGCGACGCATCGGGCGCAACGACGATCTTTCCACCCTCGTCGACGGCGAAAACATATCCGTTGTCGCCGATATCGATCTCCGCCATCGCGAGACCGGCGTCGCTCTGCGCCTGCCGGACGCTCGCCTCCACCGTGTCGAGGCCGTATGCGGCGAGGAATTCGACCTGCGCCTGGGCCGCCTTGAGCGCTTCCAGACTGCGGGTCTCCAGCCATTGCTCGGCGATGTCGTCCAGCGCGTCGCGCGACAGCACATAGGTGATCCCGCTGGCGGCGACGAAGGCGGCCAACAGAAGCGGCAGCGTCGCCCACATGATCTTGCCGTAGATCTTCATGAGCCGCCCGCTTTCACCGGTCCTCTCCGCGTCTCGTCACCTTTCGAAATGCGTCTTCTCCGTAAACTGGGGATAGAGCGCCATCGCCGCCTGCAGAGCATGGCCGTAATTCACGCCGTTCCGCCGGGCGTAGACCAGATTCACGTAGTGCAGGGGATAGGCCGCCGCGTCGTCAAGCAGCTTGATCTGCGCTTGCTTCCAGAAGCGCACCTGATCCTCCGGATCGCGGGCGGCGCGCGCCGTCTCGATCAGCTTGTCGATCTGGTCGTAGTGCGAGAAGTTCGTGTCGGGGCTGGCGCCGGTGACGACTGTCGAATCCGAGTGGAAGAAGCGGGTCAGGAAAACATCCGCATTGGGCCGCCACGCCACATAGATCACGATGGCGTTTTCATCCTCTCGGATGCGCTTGTGCATCTCGGCGTGGGGCACGACCTCCAGTTCGACGGTCACGCCCACGTCGGCCAGTTGGTCTCGCAGGCTCTCGTAATTCACGCGGTAATGGCCGCGTTCCGAGGTCACCAGCTTCATTGTGAAGCCATCGGGGTAGCCGGCCTCGGCCAGCAGCGCCTTCGCCCGCTCCGGGTCATAGGCGTAGTCGACGCCCAGCCGGGCGGCTTCCTCGTGGGTCAGGCCGCCGGGCAGGAAGGCTGATGGGACGGGCGAATAGACATTCTCGACCACGCCTGCCGCGAAATGCGCCTTGAACGCGTCCCGATCCACGGCGTAGGACAGCGCGCGCCGCACCCGGCGGTCGTCGAGCGGCGGCTTGCCCGTGTTGAAA
>QKHF01000139.1 GCA_003250135.1 Paracoccaceae bacterium
GCTGGAGCGGGCCGAGAGTCTGGCCGCCGAAATGATCACCCGGTTCGCCGACGAGGGCGGGCGGCTGAAACTCGCCGAGGCGGACGGCCCGCTCGGCCCGGTCTACGACGCCGAGGACGGCGCGACGCCCAGCGGCGAGTCGACCGCATTGGAGCTGTTCGCGTTGCTCGCCCGACGCGCCGAAGTGTTGGGCGACACGCCAGCGGCGGCGGAGCGCGCCAACCGCCTGATGGCGGCGCTTTCGGGCCGGATAGCCGCGCAGCCGATCTCGAAGCTCGATGCGCTGAGGGCCGCCGAAATCGTCACCCGCGGCGAATCCGACCTCCGCCGCGCGCTGGGACACGGGCTGGCGCGGCTCCACGTCAAACGCGAGGGAGCGGATGTGCGGTTGACGCTCGCCATCGCCGAAGGCTGGCATGCGGCGGGGGCCGAGGCGGGAGAAGACCGCATCCCCCTCGCTCTGAAATCCGAAGGCGCGGACCTCACCGACGTCGACTGGCCTGACGGCGCGGAACTGGCGGGCGAGATCGCGATCCGGGCGACGCTTTCCAGCGATCACGCGCCGGCGCTGCTGACTCTCATCCTGCAACTCTGCTCAGGCGAGGTTTGCCATGCGCCGGAGACCGCGCAAATTCGCATCTAGGATCGCCGCGGCCCTTGTCGCGACTCATTCGCCGGGTATTTCATAGGGCATGATCGCTCGCGTCCTCTGCATCGCCGCACTCGTCGGGCTGGCCGCGCCCGCGCTCGCCGATGAGCGCCTGTCGGCGCAGCAGTTCTCGGAGGACGCCACCGGCTACACGCTCTACTACGAGGACGAGGACGGCGAGCGATACGGCTCGGAATCCTTCGACGAGAAAGGCTTCGTCACCTGGCGGTCGCCGAACGGCCAGTGCATCCGCGGCGGCTGGAAGCCCTATAACGACGATCTCTGCTTCCTGTTCGACGGCGAGGTGCAGTGCTGGGCCTATTTCGAAGGCGACGTCGGCCGCTATGTGCGCCCTGTCGACGCCAGTGAGCCCAAGTTGCGCGTCGCCCGGCGGGACCGGACGCCGCTTTCCTGTTTCGGCGAGGAATTCGACCTCTGACCCCCGGCGAGACTACTCGACGGTGATCTCGATCCGCTCGGACGTGACCGGCGGATTATGCGGCACGTGGCTGGCGTCGCCCAGAACCAGCTGCAAGGAGTGGGGACCCGGCGCCAACTCCAGCGTGACCTCAGTCTGACCTCCGCCGAAATGCTTGTGATGATCGTCGGCTGGGATGCCCTCGGCGGCCTCGGCCGCGGCGTCAAAGGCGGGCCGGTCGATCAGCAGGTGATGGTGTCCGGTGTTCTCCTTCTCGGTCCCCGCAGGCGCGACGCCGATGCCCGACAGTCCGAACACCACGGTGACGGGCGACGAGACTGTCGCGCCGGCCTCAGGCGAGATGATCCGGGCCGAGGCCCCCTCGGGCGCGGGCGTGTCGCCGGCGAGGGCCGGGGCGGCCAGCGTCGCGGCGAGGGCGAGGGCGGACAGGCTGAAGAGGGACTTCATCGTCATCTTGATTTCCTTCGGGTTTCTGTTGGGTGCGCGGCCGCGCGCGCGGTGCAGGACAATGCCCCGAAGCCTGAGTCGGGGCAAATGCGGGATGTGACGCAGGCTGCTCTTCGTCAGGCGTATCGCTCCGGCCCCAGCCATTGAGCGTCGGAATACCGGTCGCCATGCGCCCAGCCGATCGGCAGCGAGCGATCGATCAGCGCGAGGTCGGCGTCGGAAAGCTCCAGCGCTGCCCCGCTGGCGAGTTCGCGCAAATGCTCCGCAGAACGGGTGCCCGGAATCGGGATGACATGCGGTCCCCGGCGCAGAAGCCATGCGATCGCAAGGCCCGCGGCGCTGACTCCCAGCTCCGCTGCGACGGCCCGGAATTTGTCGATCAGTTGAAGGTTGGCGGCCAGATTGTCCTTTGAGAAGCGAGGGTTCGACTTCATGAACGCCAGCGTCATCGCCTTATCGAAGCTCGGAGGCGTGTCGGTCAACAGGCCCCGGCCGACCGGGCAGTAGGCCACCAGCGCGGCGCCAAGCTCCTCGCAGCTTTGCACGAGACCGATCTCCGGCGTGCGCGTCGCCAGCGAATATTCCGACTGCACCGCCGCGACCGGATGCACGGCCTGAGCGCGCCGCAGCGACGAAGGCGCAATCTCGGAGAACCCGAAAGCGGCGATCTTTCCGGCCCGTACGAAACCCGACAGGGTCTCCGTGACGTCTTCGATCGGGATCGCCGGGTCGCGGCGATGGATGTAGAAAAGATCGACGCGCTCCACGCCCAACCGCTTGAGGCTCTTGTCGAGCTCCGCCTCCAGATGGGCGGGGCTGTTGTCGATGCGGCGGTCGCCCGTTTCAGGGTCTTTCGAAATTGCGGCCTTGGTCGCGATCTTGAACGGATTGGGACCGTCGAGATCTCGCAGGAATTCGCCGATGACCTCCTCCGACCGGCCGCCGCCGTAGATGTTCGCCGTGTCGATGTGATCTATGCCCAGGTCGAGCGCCGCGCGCATCACCGCGAAGGAGTCTTCCTTCGTGGTCGCGCCATAAAAATTGGAAAACGACATGCCGCCAATTCCGACGCTCGAAACAAGCGGTCCACCCCTGCCCAGTTCGCGCTTTTGCATGACGATCCCCTCAACTCGGCGCTCCGCTCGGCGCATCTCCGATCGCAACAGATCGCAAGCCAATCCGTTCCGCAAGGCGGGGAGTCGATTCTGCGCGGAAAGCAAATCTGCGGCTCAAGCGCGCGTTTGCAATTTGAACGGCTAGGACGCGAGCGCCGCCACCCAGGGCCTAGAACAAGCTTCCCTGCCCCTCGTCATCCTTGGGCGTCTTCGCCGCGGGTTTGCGCTTCGGCCGCGGATGCGCCGGGCTATCGCCGCCAGCCCGCGCATCGACCCGCCCGTCGGCGAACTCGATCTCCAGCGCCGCCCCAGCGCTCACACCCGCCGCGCGAGGGATCACCGCGCCATCGGCTCTCACCACCGCGAAGCCGCGCTGCAAAGCTCCCTTGTAGCTCAGGCTTTCCAGCACCCGGCCAAGACCCGCCAGCCGGTCGCGCTTCTTTGGCAGCTCGATCAGCCGCACGGGGTCCAGCCGGAGCGAGAGGCCCTGAAGCTTCGCCGTCATCACCTCGATCCGACGGTTGAGCAGGCCCGGCGACAGCCGCCCGCCGACCCGCTCAAGCCCGACCCGCCGCTGCGTGGTCAGCGCCTTCAACGCCA
>QKHF01000099.1 GCA_003250135.1 Paracoccaceae bacterium
CGCTGGTCTTCAGCGGCGCGCGGAACTCGACGCCCGCCGCCGCAGCGATCGCCTCGACGCCGAGGATGCGGGAGAGGTTGGCGTTCATCCGCATCAGGCGGCGCGCGCCATGCGCGGCCATCGACACGTGATCCTCCTGATTGGCGCTGGTCGGCGTGCTGTCGGTGCTGCACGGGTTGGCGAGATGCTTGTTCTCGCTCATCAGCGCGGCGGTCGTCACCTCGGCGATCATCAGGCCCGAGTTGAGGCCGGGCTTCGGCGTCAGGAAGGCGGGCAGATCGTGGCTGAGCGTCGGATCGACCATCAGCGAGATCCGCCGCTGCGCGATGGCGCCGATCTCGGCGATGGCGAGCGCGATCTGGTCGGCGGCGAAGCTCACCGGCTCGGCGTGAAAGTTGCCGCCCGAGACGATGCGGTCCGCCTCGGCGAGCACGAGCGGGTTGTCGGTGACGGCGTTGGCCTCGATCTCGAGCGTCCGTCCGGCCTGCCACAGAAGGTCGAGCGCGGCGCCGGCCACCTGCGGCTGGCAGCGCACGCAATAGGGGTCCTGCACGCGCGTGTCGCCTTCGCGGTGGCTTTCGCGGATCTCGGACCCCGCCAGCAGGTCGCGCATGACGTCGGCGGCGACGATCTGCCCCCGGTGCCCGCGCAACGTGTGAATTTCCGGCTCCAGCGGCGCGGTCGAGCCCATGATGGCGTCGGTCGTCAGCGCCGAGGTCACCAGTGCCGCCTTGGCGTTGCGCAGGGCGTCGAACAGGCCCGCGAGCGCGTAGGCGGTGGAGAACTGCGTGCCGTTGATCAGCGCCAGCCCTTCCTTCGCGCCCAGCGTCAACGGCTTGAGGCCCGCCTGGCCCAGCGCCTCGGCGCCGCTCAGAACCTGGCCCTGAAACTCGGCCTCGCCTTCGCCGATCAGGACCGCCGCCATGTGCGCCAGCGGCGCCAGGTCGCCTGAGGCGCCGACCGATCCCTGCGCCGGAACGACGGGCGTCACGCCCTTTTCCAGCAGACCCTCGACCAGCTCGATCAGCTCCCAGCGGACGCCCGACGCGCCGCGACCCAGCGACAGCAGCTTGAGCGCCATCATCAGCCGGATGATCGCCGGCTCGGTCGGCTCGCCCACGCCGCAGCAATGCGAGAGGATCAGGTTGCGCTGGAGCGTCGCCGTATCCGCAGCCGCGATCTTGATGCTGGCCAGCTTGCCGAAGCCGGTGTTGACGCCATAGACGGGCGCGTCGCCCGCCGCGGCTTTCGCGACCCTTGCAGCGGCGGCCTCGACGGCGGGCCGCGCCGCGCGGTTTAGGCGCACGGCTGCGCCCTCGCGATAGATGCGCTCCAGTTCGGCGAGCGAAGCTGCGCCCGGGATCAAGTCGATTGTCGTCATGCGACGCCTCCAGTATTCGCCGTCGGTCAAAACAGTTGCGCCTGTAGCCAGAGCGCGATGCCGGGCAGCATCCAGATCACCGCCACGGCGAGGAATTGCAGGGCGATGAACGGCGCCACGCCCGCGTAGATGTGCCCCGTGGTCACCTCCTTCGGCGCCGCGCCGCGCAGGTAGAACAGAGAGAAGCCGAAGGGCGGGGTCAGGAACGAGGTCTGCAGGTTGATGGCGATCAGCACCGCCAGCCAGATCGGGTCGTGCCCCATCAGGATCAGCACCGGCGTGATCAGGGGCAGCACGATCACCGTGATCTCGACGAAATCCATGAAGAAGCCGAGCACGAAGATCAGCGCCATCGAGAATACCAGCGCCCCGGTCGGGCCGCCCGGCATTGCGGTCAGGATCTGTTCGATGCGCTCGTCGCCGCCGAGCCCGACGAAGACCAGCGAAAAGACGCTGGCGGTCAAGATGGTGGCGAATATCATCGCGGTGACGGTCATCGTCGAGGTCAGCGCGGGTTTCAGCACCCTGGCGCCAAGGCCCCGCCGGACGGATGCCAGCACCGCGGGGGAGCCGAGAAGGGCCGCGGCGGCGTAGAGCCCGCCCAGCGTCCAGTCGAGCGCGCCCGCGTCGGTGCGCTGCAGGCGCACGGGCGAGACGCCGGCGACGACCGCCAGCACCAGGACCGCGGCAGTTCCGGACAAGATCAACTTCGGCGACGCGCCCAGCCGCAGCCCCGCCATCAGGAGCGCGCCGACGGCGCCGACAGAGGCCGCTTCGGTCGGCGTCGCGACGCCGCCCAGGATCGCCCCCAGCACGGCGATGATCAGCAGGATCGGCGGCAGGATCGCATTCAGGATCGCCGCGCGCGAGGGAATCTCGTCGGGCTGCGGCATGGCGGGCGCGTCCTTGGGGAAGGCCCAGGCGCGCAGCACGATATAGAGGATGTAGATCGCCACCATCAGCAGGCCGGGAAACAGCGCGGCGGCAAAGATCTGGCCGACCGAGATGGTCTCAACCGTGAACTTGCCCTGCGCGAACTGCGCCTGCTGGTAGGCGTTGGAGATCACGTCCGAGAGGATGATCAGCAGTGTCGACGGCGGGATGATCTGGCCCAGCGTGCCTGAGGTGCAGACCAGCCCCGCCGCGAGGCGCGGGTCATAGCCGTTGCGCAGCATGGTCGGCAGGGCGATCATGCCCATCGCGATGACGGTCGCGCCGACGATTCCTGTCGATGCCGCGAGCAGGGCGCCAACCAGAACCACGGAGACGCCAAGCCCCCCCCGCAGGCGGCCGAACAGGCGGCCCATGGTCTGCAGCAGGTCCTCGGCGATCTTGCTCTTCTCCAGCACGACGCCCATGAAGACGAACAGCGGGATCGCGATCAGCACCTGGTTGGTCAGCAGGCCGAACACCCGCTGACCGAGCGCGCCCATCAGCGCCATATCGAATGCGCCCGTCATCCAGCCGATGAGCGCGAAGGCCGTCGCCACGCCCGCGATGGTGAAAGAGACCGGATAGCCGATCAGGATGCCGACGATCAGAGCGGCGATCATCAGGAGGTCGAGGGGCATCTCAGGCGCGCTCCTCGACAAGGCGGACGAGATCGCGGATCAGGCACGCGAGCGCCTGAACGATCACCAGCACGCAGAAGCCTGGGATGAGCGATTTCAGCAGGAACGAGGCGGGGATGCCGCCGACCGAGACCGGACCCTCCAGCACCGCCCATGAATTGCGCACCGACGGCCAAGAATAGATGAGCAGCGCGCCCATCGCCGGCATCAGCAGGAACACGTTCCCGAAAACGTTGATCAGCGCCTGCGCGCGCGGCGTCGCCTTGGCGTAGAAGATGT
>QKHF01000025.1 GCA_003250135.1 Paracoccaceae bacterium
CGAAACGCGCATGGGCGCGGGCGATGGCGGCGATCCCCTCCGGCGTCGGCGTTTCGTTGAGCAGAACGCCGCCGCCGCCATTGATCTGCCAGTCGACGAAACCGGGCGCCAGCAGCAAGACCTCCGCCTCGATCCTTGTGGCGGGGGCCTCGCTCAGCGGCGCAATCGCGGCGATGCGGCCGTCCTCTATCACCACGACGGCGTCCTCATGGACCTTGTCGCCATCGAAGATGCGGGCGCCGGTCAGGGCGAAGGCGCTCATACCGCCGTCTCCAGCCGCATCGCCAGCGCGGCCCCGTCCATCGCGTCTCCCAGCCGCGGAGAGATCAGCGCCTGCGTCGCCGTGGTCAAATGCGGCTCCAAGGCGTGAGCGATCGAGCCGAACAGCGAAATGCGCCCTGCGCCGTGATCGCGCAGCAGCCTGACCAGACGCTCCAGCTCAGCCGTCGCGCGGATCAGGATGGCTGCGGCGGTCGGCTCCTCCGCCCGAGCATGGTCGAACACCAGCGGCGCGAGGGTCGCGAAATCGGGCGCCCGCGCCTCCGCAGCCCAATCCACGGCCCGCCAGACATCGCCTTCAAAGCGCTCAAGAACCGCCTTCGAAAACGCCCCCGGCGCGTCTGGGCCGTCATGGGCGCGCAGCGCAGCGCGCAGCGCGCGTCGGCCGATATCCGCGCCCGAACCCAAATCGTCGATCCTGAAGCCCCAGCCGCCGATCAATCGCGCCGCGCCGCCCCGAACCACGCAGGCCGCCGTTCCCGTGCCCATGATCGCGATCCCGCCATCCGCGCCGCCATGCGCGCCCAGCGCCGCGGAATGCGCGTCGGAGAGGATTTTGTACTCGGAGAATGGGGGATCGAAACTGGCGAAGCGCGCCCGGCTTCCCGGAGTCACGCCGGCGACGCCCAGCCCCACGCGGGGCCGGGTGGCGGTCGAGGGCGGCAGGCCTGCCTGCTCCAGCGCTCGATCGACCGTGGCGACGATATTGTCGAACGCCGCGCGGCCGCCGGTCTGGATGTTGGCCGGGCCGCCCTCCGCCTCGGCCAGCGGTGCGCCGTCCGGGTCGTAGACCCGCGCCCGGCAGCCGGTGCCGCCGCCATCGACGCCGACGACCGGCGCTGCGACAAGCTTCCGCGAGTCGTTCACGATGGCCTCAGGAGGACGGGGCGAAAGCGTGAATTTCGTGCAGGGTCCACTCCACCGCATCCTTCATAGTCCCGCCCAGCGCTTCGTCGAACGCCTTCACCACATCGTTCATCTGGGTCGACCCCACCTTCTCGACACGGTCGAAGGATCGAGAGGCGATGATGTGTCCCTCCGGCTCATCCACGATCTTGACGTTGAGCCGGACGTTGACGATCAGCGGGGCCTCGCCGTTCGCAGGGACCTCCGCCTGGAATTCGCGCAGGTCGGTGACGAGGGTGAAATCCGGGGTCAGACCGATGGCCAGTCGCCCCACCGAGGCCGCGTGCTTGGTGTTCTCGAAGGACTCCACCAGCAACGTCTGCACCAGCACCGGCGCCCGGTCGACCCAGCGCGCGCCCGGGAAATACTGCACCTGATAGATGTTGGGCTTCACGGCGATCTGGTCGGTGTTGACCGCGCTGGCCGCCGTCGGCTCATCGACCACGATCTGCCAGTCGAGGTTCGGCAGGCCGGGCGTGAACGTGCTTTTCGGCGATAGCTGATACAGGTCCACCGGCGTGCTGGCTTGCCGCAGCGTCTGCAGTCCGGTGCAGGAGGCGAGGGCGAGCAAAGCCGCCAGGGGAGCGGCCCTCAGGGCGCGGCGGGTGAGGGAATGTCTCATCTGTCGACCTCTTACTGCGCGAATTGCGGTGATTGCGTGCCGAGGAGGAACCGGGCGGGGTCGCGCTCGATCTTGGCGGTCAGCCGCTCCAGATTGGCGACCAGGCTGCGCGCCTCTTGCACGAAGCGGATGAACTGCGGCAGGCCGGCCTTCATGAAGGCGTCGACCTGTGGCGCGCCCGCCTGAACTGCGGAGTTGAGCGTGGACACGAAGTCCTCCGTCGTGGCGGCGGCGCTGCGCACGTCGGCGGTGATCAGCGGCAGGTCTCGCGCCACCACGGCCAGCGAGGCGTCCAGCGACTGCGTCGTCTTGCGCACGTCCGCGACAATCGCGTCCATATCCTCGTTTATGATCCGCGAGGCGCCCTCGAACGTCTCCTTCGCCGCGATGAGCGTGCCTTCGGCGGTGTCCAGCGCGCCGGTAATGGCGGCGAGGGTCTCGTTGGCGGTCCGGAAGGTGGTCGTCGCCTCGCCCAAAGCGGTTTCGGCCTGCGTCGCCAGACCGTCGATCCGGCCGGTGGCGGCGGTCAGGTCTGCGCCCACCGTCTCCACCGTCGTCTTGATCGAGGCTGTCGCCGCTCGAACGTCGGCGATGATCAGCGGCAGGTCCTCCTCCACCGTCTTGTTGACGTTCAGGATGGTCTGGTTGGCGTTGCCGAGCGCGACCCGTGCGTCCGCGACCAGCGCCGCGCCCTCTCCGGTGACCAGCGCATCGACGTTCAGGCTTGCGGTCTCGATCGCCGCCATGGTCACATTGGCCTGCTTGAACACGCCGTCCAGCGCCGCGAGCGTCTGCTCGGCCTGCTCCAGTCGGGCGAGGGTCTCGGCCGCGACCGAATCCAGCTTGTCGGCCACCGCGCCGGCCTTGCCGCCCACATCCGTCACCACCGTCTCGATGGTTCCGGCGGTCGAGTCGACCTGTTCGACGAGGCCGGGAAGGTCGTTCTGGATCAGCGTATCAGCGCTTTCCATGGTCGCGCGCGCGGCCTTTAGCGCTTCCGTCGCCGCGTCGATCGTGGCCTCCGAGCGTTGGATCGCTTCGGTCGCGGCGCGCAGCGTCTCGTCCGCCGATTTCATCGTGCTCTCGGTGCTGGCGGCCAGCGGCTCCAGCTTCTCCGCGAACCCGGCGATGCCAGTGGCTGCGGTGGAGACGTCGCCCGACAGCCGGCTGAAATCCTTCGCCACGGCGTCGATCTCTCCCGAGGCGCTTTCCAGGCTGGCCAGGATTGTCGTGACCGCCGCCTTGTTCTCTTCGCTGACGACTGTGCGCAGGTCCTCCATCAGCGCGATGGCCTTCTCCATCAGTTCCGGCGCGCCCTGGAACACCGCCTGGAACGCCGAGCGCTTAGCCTCGATCACCGGGTAGCGCTCGTCGGAGGCGTCCACCA
>QKHF01000152.1 GCA_003250135.1 Paracoccaceae bacterium
CACGATCCTGCGGCTGCTGGCGCGCTCGGCGACCGGGCAGTCGATCACCTCCTACACCACGTTCTCCTCCGGCCCGCGACGCGAAGGCGATCCGGACGGTCCGGAACAATATCATGTGGTCCTTCTCGATAACGGCCGCACCGACATGCTGGGCACTGAGTTTCAGGAGATGCTCCGCTGCATCCGCTGCGCCGCATGCATGAACCATTGCCCGGTGTTCCAGTCGGTCGGCGGCCACGCCTATGGCTGGGTCTATCCCGGCCCGATGGGCGCCGTGCTGACCCCGTCGCTGATCGGCGTGGAGGAGGGCGGGCAGTTGCCCAACGCCTCCACTTTCTGCGGCCGGTGCGAGGCGGTCTGCCCGATGCGCATTCCGCTGCCGAAGATGATGCGAAGCTGGCGCGAACGGGAGTTCGAGAAGCATCTCAGCCCGTCGACCGTTCGCCGGGGCCTCGGCCTCTGGGCGTTCTTCGCCACCCGGCCCGGCCTCTACCGGCTGGTCGCGCGGATCGGCGCATGGGGGTTGGGCGTGATGGGCGGCAGGAAGGGCAAGATGGCCTCGGTGCCTCTCGCCTCGGGCTGGACCGACCACCGCGATTTCCCCGCGCCGGAGGGGGGCACTTTTCTTGACCTCTGGGACAAGCAGAAGGGAGCGAGCAAATGAGCGCGCGCGATTCCATCCTCGCCAAGATTCGCAGGTCGCAGGAAGGCTCGCACCTGCGCGACACCGCTTCGGCGGGCGACCGCGTCGCCAGTCCGTTCCAGCGGGCGCCGATTCCCGCCATCGCCCGGACCGAGGGCCGTGCGCGCGTGGACCAGTTCATCGCCAACGCCAAGGCGGTTGACGCGACGGTGTCTGAACTCGATGGGCTGGAAGCGCTGCCCGCCGCGCTGGCCGACGCGCTGCGCGCGCACAACCTGCCCGCTTCGATCCGTTTCGGGGACGAACCTCTCTTCGCCGGTCTGGACTGGGGGGGGCTGGAGGTCAGCCATGGACCGGGCCGGCAGGAGGAGCCCGCTGGCCTCTCACTCGCCCAGTTCGGCGTGGCCGAGACCGGCACGCTGGCTTTGGCGAGCGGCGCGAACAATCCCGTCACCCTGACTTTCCTGTCCGAGAACCATTTTGTGGTGCTGAGGGAGAGAGACTTGAAGGGCGGGTTCGAGGAGATGTGGGCCGCCTGGCGGGAGCGCGGGCTGAACCCCCGCACCGTGAATCTCGTCACCGGGCCCAGCCGGTCGGCGGATATCGGCCAGAAGCTGCAACTCGGCGCGCACGGGCCGGTGGCGTTGCACGTTTTCCTTGTGGCAGGCTGAAAATCGACCGGCTCGGCGGCATTTTCGCCGATTTTCCGTTCTACAGGTCTGTCGGTGGACAGCACCTCTGTCTATAAGACTTATATAAGACTCGACGCGCCGATTTTTTGGCCCGCCGGAAAAGAAGCCAGCTTCGGGAAGCCTCACCATGACTGAATTCAAGAAGATCCTCGTCGCCAACCGGTCGGAGATCGCGATCCGGGTTCTGCGGGCTGCGAATGAACTGGGCAAGCGGACGGTTGCGATCTTTGCGGAGGAGGACAAGCTGGCCCTCCACCGGTTCAAGGCGGACGAGGCCTACAAGGTGGGCGCGGGGCTGGGTCCGATCGAGGCGTATCTGTCGATCCCGGAGGTGATCCGGGTCGCCAAGCAGGCGGGGGCGGACGCGATCCATCCGGGCTACGGGTTCCTCTCGGAGAACCCGAATTTCGCCGAAGCCTGCGCCGCGAACGGGATCACTTTCATCGGCCCGAAGCCGGAGACGATGCGGCTTCTGGGCGACAAGGTCTCGGCCCGCAACGCGGCGGTGGCGGCGGGGGTGCCGGTGGTGCCCGCGACGCCGGTTCTGCCCGAGGACATGACCGAGATCGCGCGGATGGCCGAGGAGGTCGGCTATCCGGTGATGCTGAAGGCGAGCTGGGGCGGCGGCGGGCGCGGCATGCGCCCGATCATGGGCCCGGACGAGCTGGAGTCGAAGGTGCGCGCCGGGCGGCGCGAGGCCGAGGCCGCCTTTGGCAATGGCGAAGTTTACTTAGAGAAGCTGGTCCAGCGGGCGCGGCATGTGGAGGTGCAGGTCCTCGGCGACAAGCATGGCGGGCTTTACCATCTCTATGAGCGCGACTGCTCGGTGCAGCGGCGGAACCAGAAGGTGGTGGAGCGCGCGCCGGCGCCGTATCTGAGCGCAGCGCAGCGGGCCGAGCTCTGCGAGCTGGGCCTGAAGATCACGGCCCACGCCAATTACGAATGCGCCGGCACGGTCGAGTTCCTGATGGATATGGACTCCGGGCGGTTCTACTTCATCGAGGTCAATCCGCGGGTGCAGGTGGAGCACACGGTGACCGAGGAGGTGACCGGGATCGACATCGTCAAGGCGCAGATCCGCATCGCCGAGGGAGCATCCATCGCCGCGGCGACCGGCGTTCCGAGCCAGGCGGAGGTGCGGCTGCGCGGCCACGCGCTGCAGGCGCGGGTGACGACCGAGGACCCGCGGAACAACTTCATCCCCGATTACGGCCGCATCACCGCCTATCGCGGGGCGACCGGCTTCGGCATCCGGCTCGACGGCGGCACCGCCTATTCGGGGGCGGTGATCACGCGGCACTACGACTCGCTCCTGGAGAAGGTGACGGCCTGGGCGCCGACGCCGGAGGAGGCGATCGCCCGCATGGACCGGGCCTTGCGCGAGTTCCGCATCCGGGGCGTCGCGACCAATCTCGCCTTCCTCGAGAACGTGATCGACCATCCCGCGTTCCGGGACAATTCCTACACCACCAAGTTCATCGACGATCACCCGGAACTGATGGACTTCAAGCGCCGGCGGGACCGGGCGACGCGGCTGCTCAGGTATATCGGCGACATCACGCTGAACGGCCATCCGGAGGTCGCGGGACGCCCCAAACCGCCCGCGCACGCGCTGGTCCCGAAGCCCCCCGCGCGGCTGCTCGACACACCGCCACCGGGCACCAAGACGCTGCTCGACGAGAAGGGGCCGAAGGCGCTGGCCGACTGGCTTCTGGAGCAGAAGCCGGTGCTGGTCACCGACACCACGATGCGCGACGGGCACCAGTCGCTGCTGGCGACAAGGATGCGCAGCTACGACATCCTCGGCGCGGCGGACGCCTATGCGACCAACCTGCCGGGGCTGTTCAGCCTCGAA
>QKHF01000015.1 GCA_003250135.1 Paracoccaceae bacterium
TCCGCCATGGTGTCGCCCGCCGGATCGTCCCAGCCCAGCGGCTCCGCCTTGCGCAGGTCGGCGATGTCGTGCGGCGACAGCAGCGTCGCGCGCTCCGGCGCTCCCTCGATCGGCAGGTCGTCGCTGAGCGCGATGAACCGCGCCTCCGCCTCGGTCGCCGCCTTGCCGGCCTCGGTCGGGGTCAGTTGCGAGGAGGTCGGCACCGCGACGCCCCCCGCTGCGATGGTGCCGAAATAGAGCACCGGGAAATCGGAGACATTGCCGAGCCGCAGCATCACCCGCTCGCCGCGGCAGAGTCCCCTCGCGCGCAATCCGGCGGCGGTGCGCAACACCGCGTCCTCCAGCGCCGCGAAGCTCCATTCCTCATGCGGCGGCGCGTCGGGGTTGGAGGCGACGATCAGCGCCGTGGCGTGCGGCCGGTCGGCGGCGGAGGCCGCCAGCGTGTGCCGCGCCATGTTGAAACGCGGCGGGCAGGGCGGGGGCGGCCCCTCGTCGAACACGCTCTGCGCGGCGCCCGCGCGCCATTTGTCGGCCGGATCGGTCATGACGCCGCCCCCGCTCGTAATGCGGGTCGCAATGGCGTATGTGCTACGGACGAGAGGGAGACCGCCTGATGCCCACCGACGACGACACCACGCCGTCGCTTCTTCAAGTCGCGCGCGCCGCGGATGAACCCGCCGAGCCGGTCGAGCCGCTTCGGCTGGGCGAACGCGTGCGCGAGATCCGCCGGGCGCGCAACTGGACGCTGGAGGAAGCCTCTCGTCGGGCGGGGCTGGCGCGCTCGACGCTCTCGAAGATCGAGAATGAGCAGATGTCGCCCACCTTCGACGCGGTGCAGAAACTCGCCAAGGGGCTTGGAATCGACGTGCCGCAGCTTTTCACCCCGCCAAAAAGCGACAAGGTGATGGGCCGCCGCTCCATCACAAGGGCTGGCGAGGGCGAGCCGCACCCCACCGCAACCTATGAGCACGAGATGCTGGCGACCGAGATCGCCCGCAAGAAGATGCTGCCCTACAAGGCGGTGATCCGCGCGCGGAGCTTCGAGGAGTTCGGCCAATGGGTGCGGCATGACGGCGAAGAGTTTCTCTACGTTCTCGATGGCGCCGTCCGCCTGCTGACCGAGCTTTACGCGCCGGTCGACCTCTCGGCGGGCGACTCGGCCTATTATGACGCCTCGATGGGCCATTGCGTGATCTCCACGTCGTCGCGGGACGCCACCATCCTATGGGTGACCTCGCTGTAGGGCGCGCCTAGTTGTAGAGCGATGGCAGGTCGGTCGTGCTGCACACGTCCAGATCGTCGAAATGCTCGTCCAGGAACTTGTCCATCGCCTTGCGCCCGGCTTCCTTGAGCCGTTTCAGCACCAGCTTGTCGGGGATCAGCTTGGTCGCCATCCCGAGCTGACGCATCGTGTCGTCGTCCGCGATCGAGTGGATCAGCACGCGCATCATGTCGCCTTCGCGGATCTTGCCCTCGTCGATCAGGCGGCCGACGAAATGCACGGTCCGCAATTCCCTGAGCAGCGACGAGTTGAAGCTGATCTCGTTCACCCGGTTCTGAATCTCTTCGGCGGTCTTCGGCACCTCGTCCCGCTCGATCGGGTTGATGTGAACGATCAGAACGTCGCGGCACTTGGTGCTGTAGAACAGCGGATAGAGGGCCGGATTTCCCATATATCCGCCATCCCAATACGCCTCCAGCTTGCCCGTTTTCGGATCTGGAATCTCAACCGCGCGGTAGAGGGTCGGCAGGCAGCCGGAGGCGAGCAGCGCCTCGCCCGTGATTTCCTCGCGCTCGAACACCTTGATCTTGCCGGTGCGCACGTTGGTGGCGGAGATGAAGAGCTGCGGGTCCTTGGACGCGCAGACATGATCGAAGTCGATCAAATCCTCAATAATGTCCCGCATCAAATTGATATCAAACGGATTCAACTCATACGGAGAATACGTCCGCGTCATCGTCGACAGCCACTGATGCGCCGGCGCCTGGGCGATCGCCTTGGCCATTGTCTGTAATGGAACGTCGATGGCGTTCAGATAGAGCAGCCACGGATTCTCGAGCGGGCCGCGCCATTCTTCGACCCGGCCCCAGAACTCGTCCAGACGCTTGCGGGCACCCTCTCGACCGCCCAGCCCCAAGCCGGTTTTGAGCATGGCCGCATTAAGCGCACCGGCCGAGGTGGCGGAAATGCCTTCCACCTCGATCCGCTCGTCCTCCAGCAACCGGTCCAGCACGCCCCAGGTGAAGGCGCCATGCGCGCCGCCGCCCTGAAGCGCGAGGTTCACACGTTTCTTTGCAGTCTTCCGGGCCATTTCGGCCAACTCCGGATCAGAGCGCGGTCCAGCCGCCATCCACCGATATCGTCGTGCCGGTGATCTGAGCAGCAGCGGCCGAGCAAAGGAATGCGGCGGTTCCGCCGATCTCCTCGACCGTAGCGAACTGGCGCGACGGCTGGCGCTCCAGCATCACCTCGCGGATCACCGTCTCCCGATCCATGTTGTGGGTCTTCATCTGGTCCGGGATCTGCGCCTCGACCAAGGGCGTCAGCACGTAGCCGGGGCAGATCGCGTTGCAGGTCACGCCCTGTCCTGCGGTCTCCAGCGCGGTGACCTTCGTCAAGCCGACGACGCCGTGCTTCGCCGCGACATAAGCGGATTTGAAGGGAGAGGCTGTCAACCCGTGCGCCGAGGCGACGTTGACGATCCGGCCCCAGCCCGCCGATTTCATGGCGGGTAGCGCGGCGGCGGTGGTGTGGAAGGCCGAGGTGAGGTTGATGGCGATGATCGCGTCCCATTTCTCAGCCGGGAAGTCCTCGATCGCCGCGACATGCTGAATCCCGGCGTTGTTCACCAGGATGTCGACTGCGCCGAACCGCTCGGCCGCCTTGGCGACCAGATCGCGGCACTGTTGACCACTCGACATGTCCGCCTGGATGTAGGCGACGTTGACGCCGGCCTCGGCGGCGATAGTGGCTGCGAGGTCGTGGTCCTCCTGCCGGTCGGTGAAGGAATTGATGGCGACATTCGCGCCTTCACCGGCCAGCACACGGGCGACTCCAAGCCCGATGCCGGAGTTCGATCCGGTGACGACGGCAGTTTTTCCTGAGAGGGGTTTGCTCATGGGGGACGACTCCGATATTCGGTCGGCGGATGTGTATTACGCAGCGCAGCATAGGCGCCGGGCCCATGGAAATCGAGCCGCTTCAGTCGGCGATAGCGCTCAATTTTTACAATCCGTGCGGGGGTTTGCGAGTCCGGCCTTTAAGCCGCCGGATTACGCGGGCACAAAAAAAACGCCCTCGTTTGACCGAGGGCGTTCTAGTTAAATTGAGGCAGGTTTCATACAGGCAAGAAACCTATCGAGCAGTGGGTAGAACATACATAAACCTCGCTTGCCAAAGCAAGAGAAAAATTAGGGTTTTAGCGGCCGGGCATGAATGGGGTTCTTAAACCGCCGCCGCAAGAGGAGAGAGCAGGCATGATTCGAGCGGCCGCACGGGCGATCGCATTGGCGGGCGGAATCGCGCTTCTGGGCGCCCACGCATTCGCGGAGCCGAGCCACGGACTGGCGATGTATGGCGCGCCCGCCTTGTCGCCGGACTTCCAGCATCTGCCGTACGTAAATCCCGACGCACCGAAGGGCGGACGCATCAACTTCGCCGATATTGGGGGGTTCGACAGCATGAACCCCTATATCGTGAAGGGACGCGCGCCGTGGGGCGTCCGCATGCACACCATCGAGTCGCTGCTGGGCCGGTCGTGGGACGAACCGTTTTCTCTTTACGGCCTGCTCGCTGAAACGGTCGAGATGGCCCCGGACCGCAGCTGGGTCGAGTTCCACCTGCGGCCCGAGGCGAAGTTCTCGGACGGCAGCCCGGTCACCGTGGAGGATGTGATTTTCTCCATGGAGATTTTGGGTGAGAAAGGCCTGCCAAACCTACGTGATACATGGAAAAATGTCGCGTCTTACTCTCGTGTTGGAGAGCGGGGAATCCGGTTCGAACTGCCTTCAGGAGACCGGGAGACCCCACTGCTTCTCGGCCTGCGCCCAATTCTGCAGAAGGCGCATTGGGAGGGGCGGGATTTCGCCGAAACAACGCTGCAACCGCTGGTCGGGTCCGGCCCTTACGTCGTCTCGTCGCTGGAGCCGGGGCGGTTCGTCGAGCTGACCCGAAACCCGGATTACTGGGGCGCGGACCTTCCATTCAACCGCGGTCAGCACAATTTCGAGACGATTCGCTACGAGTTCTTCCGGGACGAGGCGGCGCAGTTCGAGGCGTTCTCGGCGGGGGTCAGCGATATCTTCCGCGACGGCGACCCGAACCGGTGGGAGGACGGCTACCAGTTCGCACGCGCGCAATCGGGCGAGATCGCCTTCGCAGAAATTCCCCATGGCCGCCCGACGGGCATGCATGGCTTCGTCTTTAACACTCGCAAACCGCTGTTTCAGGACATTCGCGTGCGTGAGGCTCTGACGCTCGCCTTCGATTTCGAGTGGATCAACGCCGCGCTGAACGCCGGAGCGTATCAGAGGATCGAAAGCTTCTTCGCCAACTCGCCGCTCGCATTCGAGGGTCCTGCTGAAGGGGCGGAGCGGGCGGTGCTCTCGCCCTATGCCGACGCGCTTCCGGCGGGCGCGCTGGATCACGGGTTCGGGCAACCTGTCTCGGACGGGTCGGGGCGGAACCGGCGAAATCTGCGAGAGGCGGTCAGGCTGCTGGAGGAGGCGGGGTGGTCCGTTCAGGACGGCGTGCTCAAAACCGCCGCGGGCGCGCCGTTCGAGTTCGAGATCCTGCTTGTCTCCGGCGAGAATGAGCGCATCGCCGGCGTCTTCGCCGAAAGCCTGAAAAAGCTGGGGATCACCGCCAATGTGCGGCTGGTGGACAGCGCGCAGTACCAGGCGCGGTTGACCGACTATGATTATGACATGGTGATCCGTCGCTGGGCGCTGTCGCTTTCGCCTGGAAATGAGCAGAGGTTCTACTGGGGCCGCGATGGCGTGACGACGCCGGGCACGCGCAATTACATGGGCGTCGACAATCCGGCGGTGGAGGCTTCCATCGACGCGATCCTTTCGGCCGAGGATGAGGCTGCATTCACGGGCGCGGTCAAGGCGCTGGACCGAGCGCTGTCTGTGGGGCGCTATGTGATCCCGTTCTGGCACTCGCCGGTCAGCCGCATCGCCTATTCCTCTCGGCTGGCCTATCCGGAGAAAGCGCCGCTCTACGGCGACTGGATCGGGTTTCTGCCGCAGGTCTGGTGGTCAACGACGGGCGAATAACACTCAGGCGCCGCTCGCCAGCGCATAGGCGATGGTCCACATCACAACGCCGACGCCAAGGTCCAGAATGCGCCACGCCATGCGCCGGGCGAAAAACGGCGCCAGCGCCCGCGCGCCATAGCCGAGCGCGAAGAAGAAGATGAAGGAGGCCGCCGCGGCCGCCACCCCGAACGCGACGCGGCTGAGGCCATCATAGGTCGAGCCGATCGCGCCCAGCAGCACCACGGTGTCCAGATAGACGTGCGGGTTCAGCCAGGTCAGCGCCAGGCAGGTCGTCGCCACCGCAAGCGCCGATTTCCCGTCCTCTCCGGCCGGGGTAAGCTTGCCGGGCTGCAAAGCCGCCCAGAAGCTGCGTGCGCCGTAAAACAGAAGGAAGGCGACGCCAAACCAACGCAGCAGCGAGGGCAACCAGGGCAGGGCGTCGGCCATGGCGCCGAAGCCTCCCACGCCCACGAGGATCAATAGCGCGTCGGAAACCGAGCAGATCGCGCAGACCAGAAAGACATGGCTGCGCATAAGTCCCTGGCGCAGCACGAAGGCGTTCTGCGCGCCGATCGCCAGAATCAGGCTCAGGCTGGTCAGAAAGCCGGAAATTGCCGCGCCGAGCATCGGCTCAGGACGACGACGCCTTTGGAGGCGACGGCGGTTTGGGCGGGGATGACGGACGGCGTGGCGGCGGAGATGTCGGGCGCTTGCCACTGCGGCCTTTCGGCGTCAGCGCGGCCATGCGGGCGGCCTCGGCGCTGCGGGCGCGCTCCTCGGCCGTCGGCGGCGTCACGAGGCCAGCCGAGATGACCAGCTTGGCGGCCTCTTCAATGGTCATGTCCAAGAGGACCACATCCTCGCGCGGCACGAACAGCAGGAAGCCCGAAGTCGGGTTCGGCGTCGTCGGCAGGAACACGCTGATCAGTTCCTCGCGGCCAATCTTGCCCGGCAACTCGCCCTTGGTTTCGGTGGAGACAAAGGCGATGGCCCAGAGGCCCTTGCGCGGATACTCGATCAGGCAGGCCTGCTTGAACGAGGTCTTGGACTGGCTGAGGATCGTCTCCACGATCTGCTTCAGCGCATTGTAGATCGAGCGGACGATGGGCATCCGCTCCACCCAGCCCTCGGCCATGTGCACAAGCCGCTTGCCGAACAGGTTACGGGTCAGATAGCCGACGACCGCCGTGAAGACGACGAAGATAATCAGGCCGAAACCGGGCACCTGAAACGGCAGGTAGGTGCCGGGGTTGTAGGTCGCGGGCACCAGCGGGACGATCTTGTCGTCGACCCATGTGATGATGGTCCAGACCAGATAGCCGGTGATCACCACCGGCGCGACCACGACGATGCCGGTCAGGAAGTTCGCCCGCATCTGCTGCAGGAACGTCGGCCTGCGCCGCGCCTTGATCAGGCGCGGGCGTCCGTTCCCGTTTTTCGGGCGGTTGTTGGGCGCCATTTATGGTCTCCGGCGGAAATTCTCGGCGCTACTTAATAACCGAGCGAGCGATCTACAACGTTTTCGAAGGGCGCGCCGCGTTCGCCTCGCGCGATTTGGGCGATCAGCGCCTCGGCGGCGGTTTCGGGCCGTGTGGCCGAGGCGATGTGGGGCGTCACCGTCACCTTGGGATGCGTAAGATAGGGGTGGTCGTCCGGCAGAGGTTCGCGATTGAACACGTCCAGCGTCGCGTGCGACAGCGCGCCCGAATCCAGCGCCGCCAAGAGCGCGGCTTCCTCCAGGATCGGCCCGCGCCCCGGATTGACGATCGCGGCGCCCTTAGGCAGCAGGGCCAAGGTCTCGGCGTTCAGAAGGCCCCTCGTGGCGTCGGTCAGCGGCAGCAGGATGACGAGGATCTCGCTCTGCGACAGGATCTGGCGCAGACCATCCGGCCCATGCAGGCAAGCGACGCCCTCGGCCTGTTTCGGCGTGCGGCTCCAGCCGAGGAGGTTGAAGCGAAGTCGCGCCAGCATCTCGGCCGCGTCGCGCCCCAGCCGGCCAAGGCCGAGCACACCCACGGTCCGGTCGTCGGGCAGCGGTCGGTCGGCCGAAAACCAGATGAGCGGGCGATTTTTCAGCGCATAGCGGTCGGTGCCGAGATGGTGGCGCATCACGTGGCCGACGACGTAGTCGGTCATGCCCCAGGTCAGGCCCCGCTCGACCATCCGCACCAACGGAACGTCCAGGGGCAGAGTGGGGATCGTGACGACCCCCTCGACCCCGGCCCAGAGGTTCAGGATCGCCTTCAGCCCGGTATAGGGCGTGAAATCGCGCACCGGTCCGCCTTTTTCGAAGATCAGGTAATCGACCGCGGCGGGGTCCACGCCCTCGGGACCTGAGCGCAGGTCGATGGCGACGCCCTGGTCTGCGGCGGCTTTGCTCAGCGCGGCGACATAGGCGTCACGCTCATGATCGTGACCGGCGTAAACGACGAGTGGATCTGACATGGAACCGGTTTGGGCGTCATCCGCCCATCTGTCAACGCCTGCTAGCGCGGTGGATGGCGGTGGACGTAGGCGCTCTGGATCAGGCCGAAGGAGAACAGCAGCACCATCAGCGAACTGCCGCCGTAGGAGACCAGCGGCAACGGCACGCCGACCACCGGCGCCAACCCGGTGACCATCGCCATGTTGATCGAGAACAGCAGGAAGAAGGTCATGGTCAGCCCGCCCGCCATCAGCGAGTTGAAGCGGCGCTTCATGGCGACGACCGAAAACACGCAGAACACGATCACCAGCGCGTAGAGCATCAGCAGGCTCATAGTGCCGAAATAGCCGAACTCCTCGGCCAGCGTGGTGAAGATGAAGTCTGTGTGCTTCTCCGGCAGGAAATTGAGCTGACTTTGCGTGCCCTGCATGAAGCCGCGCCCGGTCAAACCGCCAGAGCCGAAGGCGATCTTCGACTGGGTGATGTGATAGCCGGCGCCCAGCGGATCGGTGGAGGGATCCAGGAAAGTCTCGATGCGGCGAAACTGATAGTCCTTCAGGAGCTGCCACTCCGTGCCCCGCGAGGCGAAGACGGCCGAGACTGCGCCGACTGCAGCTGCGCCCATGGTGACGAAGTACCACCAGGATAGCCCCGCCAGAAACATCACCGTGGCGCCGCCTGCGCCCAGAAGGATCGCGGTGCCGAGATCGGGCTGCTTCAGCACCAGCGCAGCGGGAACGGCGATCAGCAGAAGCGCCAGCGCGACCCAGAGCGGGCGGTTCACCTTGCCGGGGTCGAGCCAGTCATAGTAGCGCGCAAGCGCCATCACGAGGCTGATCTTCATAACCTCCGAGGGCTGCAGCTGGACCGGACCAAGGTCGATCCAGCGCTGGGCGCCCATGCCGATCGATCCCATGAACTCCACGGCGATCAGCAGGCCGATGCTCAGGATGTAGAACGGCGCGGCGGCCATACGCCAATACCGGATGTCGATCATCGCGGCGACGATCATGCCCGCGAAGCCGACTCCGAACCGGATCATCTGGCGCTTGGCCCAAGGGTCGAACCCGCCACCCGCCACCGAATAGAGCGTCACGAATCCGACGCAGGCGATGGCGGCGATCAGCAGCGTGACCGGCCAGTTGATGCGCAGCAGCTTGCCGAACAGGCTCAGGCGCTCACCCGGGATCGTGGAGAAATCGGTCATCCCTCGCGCCCTCCAGCCAGTCGCCCGTCAAAGGGACGGGGGTTCGGGCGAGGCGGGGCGGCGATGTCCGAGGCGCTCCAGATGCGCACGCCTTCGGCGCCGTTGAGGGACGCCTGCTCCGCTTCCATCGCCTGAAGCTGCAAGGCGCGCTGCAGGCGCTCTTCCTCGATGAGGCCACGCTGCTCGGGCGGATAGGCGGTCAATGGCGGCTCCTCGCCATAGAGCGCGCGCAGCAGGATGTCCCGCGCGATCGGCGCTGCCGCGGTCGATCCTCCGCCGCCGTGCTCCACCACGACCGAGATGGCGTATTTCGGCTTGTCGACAGGCGCATAGGCGACGAAGAGAGCGTGGTCGCGCTGCTCCCACGGCAGATCCTTGTTCTTGATGACGCCGGTGGCGCGCTCAGCCGTCGTGATGCGCCGCACCTGCGCCGTGCCGGTCTTGCCCGCCATATGCATGGTCGGTTCTTCGATACGCGCCCGGTAGGCGGTGCCGCGCCTGTTGTTGGAGACCAGGTTCATGCCGTCGCGCACCACGGCCAGGTTCTCGGGTCTCACGCCCAGATCTTCAGCCGGCGCGGGGGTGACCTCGACCCCGCCGATGGCGCGGATCAGGCGCGGCTGAACACGTTTTCCCGATGCGATGCGAGACGCCATCACCGCCAGTTGAAGGGGCGTCGTCAGCAGGAACCCCTGGCCGATACCAGTGTTCAACGTGTCGCCCACCTGCCAGCTTTCATCGCGGTTGGCCTTCTTCCAGTCCTTCGTGGGAACGAGGCCGTTCTTGATATTTGGGATCTCCAGCGGCCCCGCCTCTCCGAGCCCGAACTTGAACGCCGTCTCCGCGATGGCGTCGATCCCGATCCGCTTGGCGATGTCGTAGAAATAAACGTCGCACGAGTGCTGGATCCCCTCGCGCATGTTCACATGGCCGTGGCCGCCGCGCCGCCAGCAGTGGAAATACCGGGTCCCGAGCTTGTAACGCCCGTTGCAGAAAACCTTCTCGTGCGGCGAGATCGCGCCGGTCTCCAGGCCAGCGAGGGCCACCAGCATCTTGAAGGTCGAGCCGGGCGGATAGAGGTCGGAAATGGTCTTGTTGGTCAGCGGCCGCAGCTTGTCGGAGGTCAACGCGCCCCATTCGCTATGAGAGATGCCGAACACGAAACTGTTCGGATCGAACCCCGGAGCGGAGGCCATGGCCACGACATCGCCCGTCTCCACATCGATCACGGTGGCGGAGACGCTTTGCCCGATCACGCGCTCCATGGCGAAACGCTGCAGACCCAGATCGATGGTCAGGTTCAGGTCGGCCCCCGCATCGCCGTCATCCCTGTCGAGTTCGCGGATCACGCGTCCGACGGCGTTGACCTCGATCCGCCGCGCGCCCGCCGAGCCGCGCAGATGCGCTTCGGCCTCGCGTTCGATCCCGTTCTTGCCGATCTTGAAATCGGGGATCGTCAGCAACGGGTCGCGGGTGTCGTCCCGCGCGATCTCCTCCTCCGTCACAGCCGCGACGTAACCGACAACATGGGCCAGCGCCTCGGCCTCGGGGTAGTAGCGCGTCAGACCGACCTCGGGCTGGACGCCGGACAGCGCGGGGGCGTTGGCGTTGACGAGGGCGAAGTCCTTCCAGTCCAGATGCTCGGCCACGACCACGGGCACGAATCCGCTTTTCGAGGCCATCTCCTTCAGCACCCGCTCTCGCGTCTCGTCCGAAAGGGCGATCAGGTCGCCGAGGCGGCGGACCGTCTCTTCCGGGGCCTCTGTCTGCTCCCGAACGATCTGGATGCGGTAGTTCTGCCGATTGTCGGCAAGCGGTTCGCCATAACGGTCGAAGATGCGCCCTCGGGCGGGGGCGAGGATCTGGACGTTGATCCGGTTGTCCTCGGCCATCGTCAGGTATTGCTCGCTCTCGACAACCTGCAACTGACGCATTCGCCAGGCGAGCGTGCCCATCACGGCCACCTGCGCGCCGAGAAGCACCAAAGCGCGCCTCGCCGGATCGGGCGCCGCGCGCTGCTTTCTCTTTATGAAGGAGAGCTTCACCAGAACCCTCCGGCCGAGCGGCGTTCGGCGGATTCAAGCGAACGGATTCTGAGAATGCGGCGCAGAAGCAGGTAGATCAGCGGGTAGCAGGCGAAGGTCAGCGCCGCGCGCGCCAGTAGGGCGGACAGCGCCGGCGCGCCGCCCGCGGTGATCCAGACCATCAGCCACGCGCCAAGGCTCGTCAGCAGGATGAAGAGCGCGAAAAGCGCGAGTTCCAGATGCACTGCTATTGTCGCGCCATTGCGCGCGCGCAGCGCTTCGGCGCCCAGCACCAGCGCCAGCGCCCCGGCGCCGACCGGTCCGCCCGCCAGCAGGTCGCGGGCGATCGCAACGAGGAACACCAGAAGCGTCGGCGTCGCCTCCGGCCGCCTGAGCGCCCAGAAGAAGATTACGGCGGCGACGAGATCCGGAGCAGGAGAGGCGTCCGCCGACAGCCCCAGCGGCGCGATTTCCAGCAGAATGGCCGCCGCCGCCAAGGCCGCGAACCCCGCCATGCGGATCGGCGCGCCGCTAGTCGGTGAGGGCATCGGCCACCCCCTCAGCCGCTTCGGCGCTCTCCGCCTCCACCTGACCCTCGGCGGGGGTCTCGCGGTGGGTGACGATCCCGCCTTCATCCTCAGGTCCGGGCGGCGGGCGGTAGCGCAGGATGCGCACGAACTCCAACCGGTCAAACTCGGCGGCCGGGCGGATCTTGCCGGCACGCTCTCCCAGCGCGACGATGCGACCGACCGGAACGCCCTCGGGATAGACCCCGCCATCGCCAGAGGTGACGATGTAATCGCCCAGCGACACCCCCTCCAGCGAACTGAGGAAGCTGAGCGCAGGCGCGTCAGTGTTGTCGCCGACGACGATCGCCGTTCGGCCGCTGGGGCGCACGATCACCGGCACGCGGCTGTTGAAATCGGTGATGTGCATCACCCGGCCCGAGCGTTCTCCGACGCCCACCAG
>QKHF01000155.1 GCA_003250135.1 Paracoccaceae bacterium
GTTCTCGCCGGGATCGTAGCAGGCGACCGCGCCGTCCATGCCGCGTGCGCCGATCACCGAGATCTCGCGGCGGAAGTCCACAAAGCCTTCCAGGATCGCCGGCGCGCCCTTGAGCGACGCCAACGCGTCCGCCGCATCCGCCTGCGTCCTGATGCGCGCCTGTCCCTTGCCGTCATAGCCGAAGCGGCGGGTCTTCAGAATCGCGGGCGCGCCGATCCGCTCCAACGCCGCCTCCAGCGATGCGGCGTCGTCCACCCGCGCGAAGGGCGCCACTGCGAGACCAAGATCGGACAGGAACTCCTTCTCGGTCAGCCGGTCCTGGCTGATCCGGAGCGCGTGGTCACCCGGGCGGACCGGAGCGACGCCCTCCAGCGCCACGATGGACGCGGCGGGCACGTTCTCGAACTCGAAGGTGACCACGTCGACCGAGGCGGCGAAGGCTTTCAGCGCCGCCACGTCGTCATAGGCGGCGGTGGTCACATGGGCCGCCACGTCGCCCGCAGGCGGGTTCGCCTCGGGGCAGAAGATATGCGTCTTCAGCCCCAGCCGGGCGGCCGCCATCGCCAGCATCCGGCCCAACTGCCCGCCGCCCAGGATGCCGACCGTTCCGCCGGGCGCGACGCGGTCAGTCATCGGCGGGTTCGTCGGGGATCGAGGCCGAAAGCGCCTCGCGCCACGCGTTCAACCGCTTGGCCAGCGCCGGGTCGGAGGTCGCCAGGATGCCCGCCGCCATCAGGCCGGCGTTCACCGCGCCCGCCGCGCCGATCGCCATGGTGGCCACGGGGTAGCCGCGCGGCATCTGCACGATGGAGTAAAGCGAGTCGACGCCAGCCAGCGCCTTGGTCTGCACCGGGACGCCGATCACCGGCACGATGGTTTTCGACGCCATCATGCCCGGCAGATGCGCCGCGCCGCCCGCGCCCGCAATGATCGCCTTCAGGCCGCGGCCCTCGGCGGCCTTGCCATAGGCCCAAAGGCGGTCGGGCGTGCGGTGGGCGGAGACGATCTTGGCTTCGTGCGGCACGCCAAGCTCGGTCAGGATATCCGCGGCGGCCTTCATCGTCGGCCAGTCCGAGGTGCTGCCCATCACGATCCCGACGAGGGGTGTCTTTTCGCTGTCGCTCATGCCGCGTCTCCGCGATTGGAAAGCGCGGCACTATAGTCAGGATGCGCCTGCGGGCAAGCGCCAAGGCGCTCAGGCGATGATGTCGGGGTAAAGCTCATCCTCGATCCGCGCGATCTCGTCCTTCAGGGCGAGTTTCTTCTTCTTCAGACGGCTGAGCGCGAGCTGGTCCCGAAACGGCTTTTCGCCCAGCGCCTCGATGGCGGAGTCGAGGTCGCGATGCTCCTGTTTCAGCGCATCGAGCTTGACGCGGAGCGTTTCTTCGCGGCTCATCACCGGCATGGCGGGTTCCTGGCTCCAACATCTCAAATCGCTCGCCCGGCGCATCGCGGCGCGGCGGGACGAAAGTAGCGCAGCGCCTGAGGCCGGGCAATCGTCGGCCGCGGCGGAAGACGGGGCGCTTGATGTCGCAATTGCGCCTGCGCCAGTCTTTGCTGGCGGGCCGGACGGGTTCTGGGAGTTCTCGCTGGAGGTCTACGCGCGCCCGGGCGTCGCCCCGGCCTGCCTGCGTCTGCAGGACCGGGACGGGCTGGACGTGAACTTGGTCCTGTTCGCGATCTGGGCTGGCGGGGCCAAGGGATCGCTGGGCGCGGCGGCTCTCTCGCGCGCGGTTGCGCTGTCCGCGATATGGCGCAAGGACGTGGTCGGGCCGCTCAGGCGGGCGCGACGGGCGCTGAAGGCGCCGGACGTCCCGGTGGAGGTCGCGGGGGCGGCCACGCTCAGGACAAGGGTGAAATCGGCGGAGTTGGCGGCGGAGAAGCTGCAGCAGCACATGATCGCGCCACTGGTCGACGGCGCTTCTTCTCCGGTGGGGCGCGCGGCGGCCGAGGCCAACCTCGCCGCCTATATGGCGACGGCCGGGTTGGAGACCGGCGCGGCCCATGCGGCCGAGACCGCGGCCGACGCCGTGATCCTGCTGGACGCGGCCTTCGGGCCGGATGAATGAGCCGGGCGCTTGTCTGACCCGGCGCGCCGCCCTAAACCGAAGCCCATGGGAATGTTTCAGGACCTCATCGACAAAGCCACCCGCCGCCGACCGGTGATTCCGGTGCTGCGGCTGCATGGCGTCATCGGCGGCGCAGGGCGGCTCTCGCGCGGCATGACCGACGGCGGGCTGGCCGATCCGATCGAACGCGCCTTCAAGCCGAAGAAGCTGGCGGCGGTGGCGCTGTCGATCAACTCGCCCGGCGGTTCGGCCGCGCAAAGCGCGATGATCGCGGCGCGCATCCGGCGACTGGCCGACGAGCGCGAGGTTCCGGTCTATGCGTTCTGCGAGGACGCGGCGGCCTCGGGCGGCTACTGGCTGGCGACGGCGGCCGACAGGATCTACGCGGACGAAGCCTCCATCATCGGCTCCATCGGGGTGATCTCGGCCAGCTTCGGCTTCACCGGCCTGATCGAAAAGCTCGGCGTGGAGCGGCGCATGCACACCGCGGGGCAGCGCAAGTCGCTGGGCGACCCGTTCGCGCCCGAGCGGGCGGAGGACGTCGTCCGCATCGAGCGCCTGCAGCAAGTGATCCACGACCGCTTCAAGGATCAGGTGCGCGCGTCGCGCGGCGACCGGCTGAAGGGCGAGGAAGAGGAGTTGTTCTCGGGCGAGATCTGGACCGGCGCCGAAGCGGTGGAGACCGGTCTGATCGACGGGATCGGGCACCTCGTGCCGACGATGCGGGCCGAGTTCGGCGAGGAGCCGCGTTTCGTCGTCGTCTCCACGCGCCGGCCCTTGTTGCAGCGCCTCAGCGATTCCGGTCAGGCGGGGCGGATGGCGGCCGCGCCTCCGGGGCTGGGGGCGGATTTCGCGGCCGGGCTGGTCGAAGCCGCGGAAGAGCGCGCGCTCTGGTCCCGGTTCGGGCTCTGAGGAGCGGGCGATGCTGGGCAAGATTCTGATCTTCGTGGTGATCGCAGGCGCCGCGCTGGTGATCTTTGGCCGGGGCGCGAGGCGCGGCGAGGACAAGATCCGGCGCGAGGCGCAATCCGCCGATCCGCTGGAGAAAGCGAAGACGAAGGTCCGCGCCGCCAAAGTGTCCGATCTCTCGCCCTGTCCGCGCTGCGGCGCCTATGTCGACGACCCGGACAATTGCGACTGCCGTCGCGGGAAAGATCAGGGTCGGGCGGATATGCAACAGTGATACGCCGTCCTCAGCGTCGCATTGGCCCCATATGTTGCGGCGCCTATATTTGCGCTCTCCGACCGCGCTTCTCGCGCGCGTCATTCTTATTCTCCTCCTGACCGAGGCCGAGGCTCGTCCATGGATCTACTCTTCGCCGGCCTCGGACTGCTCGCCCTCTTGGGGGCGGGCGACGCGCTGGTGCGCGGCGCGGTGGCGCTGAGCCTCCGGCTTGGAATCTCGGCCCTGATCGTCAGCCTCACCGTGGTCGCGTTCGGCACCTCCGCGCCCGAATTGCTGATCTCGATTCAGGCGGCGGTGACCGGTTCTCCCGGCATCGCCATCGGCAATGTGGTCGGCTCGAACATCGCCAACGTGCTGCTGGTTCTGGGCCTGCCGGCCATGATCGCGCCGTTCTGCGATCGCACGGGAGACGGCCAGCGAAACTTCTGGATGATGATCGCGGCCTCCGTCGTCTTCATCGGTCTGTGCTTCACCGGCGTACTGGTCTGGTGGCATGGCGTGCTGATGCTGGCCGCGCTCGCGGCGATGCTGTGGGACGCCTATCACGTCGCCATGAAATCACGGGCCTTCACCGATGAGGCCGAGGCGGAAGAGCTGGCCGAGCTGGAGGATGTCGATCCCCACATGGCGCCGTGGAAGATCGGCGCGCTCATCGGGGTCGGCCTGGTGGGCCTGCCGATCGGCGCGCATTTCCTGATCGAAGGCGCGCGCGGCATCGCGCTGGCGGCCGGGATTTCCGAGGCCGCCATCGGCCTCAGCCTGGTGGCCATCGGAACGTCGCTGCCGGAGCTCGCGACGACCGTCGCCGCGGCGATCCGAAAGCAGGCCGACGTGGCGATTGGCAACATCATCGGCTCGAACCTGTTCAACATTCTGGCGATCATGGGCGTGGCGGTGCTGTTTGCGCCGATCCCTGTGCCGCCCGAGTTCCTGAAGGTCGACCTCTGGGTCATGCTGGCGGGCTCGCTGGCGCTGTATCCGATCGTCGCGCTGCGCCTGCCGCTGAATCGCCCCCTTGGCCTTTTGTTCCTTGTCGCCTATGCGGGTTTCATGATCGTGGTGCTCGGCGACCGGATGTGACGGCGGCGGGCCTCTGTTGAGCGAAACTTGAGACGATGCCGCATATCCGGAAGGAGCCGACATGACGCCAGGCGCCGCCCTAGTCACCGGAGCCGGCCAGCGCCTTGGGCGGGCCATCGCGCTCGACCTCGCGGCGCAGGGCTGGAAGGTGGCGATCCACTACAACAGCTCCGCAGCCGCCGCCGAGCAGGCCGCGGACGAAATCCGCGACGCGGGCGGTCAGGCCGCGTCGCTGGGCGCGGACCTCTTGGACGAAGGGCAGGTGGCGACGCTGGTCGCCCGGTCGGCCGAGGCTCTGGGTGGGCCGCTCACCTTGCTGGTCAACAACGCGTCGATCTTCGAGCCGGATTCGATCGAGGATGGCACGCGCGAAAGCTGGGACCGGGCCATCGGGTCGAATCTGCGCGCGCCGGTGAAGCTGACGCAGGACTTCGCCGCCCAGGCGCCGGAGGCGGAGATTGACGCGAACGGAGAGCCCCGCGCCGCCGCATGTGTGATCAACATGATCGACCAGCGCGTGTGGCGGCCGACGCCGTTCTTCATGAGCTACACGGTCGCCAAGATGGGCCTTTGGGCCTTCACCCAGACGGCGGCCATGGCGCTGGCGCCGCGGGTGCGGGTCAACGGGATCGGGCCGGGCCCGACCCTGGTGAACGAGCGGCAGGCCGATGAGCATTTCGCGCGGCAGCGGCGCAGCGTGATCCTGAACAGGGGACCGCATCCCGAGGATATCTGCGCCGGGGTGCGGTTCCTGATTTCTGCGGATTCCATGACCGGGCAAATGATCGCGCTGGATGGCGGCCAGCACCTGGCCTGGAAGACCCCGGACATCGCCGGAATTCCCGAGTGAGGGGGTTTTCGGCGTCACGCGCCGGGCGACACACTGAAACGGCGTCCCATTTTCCAGATTCGCGGCGCCGCTATCCCAAATCTCGGTGACTGTCCAGCCTCCGCAGGGGGGTAGGGGGTGAGATTTTCCACTTGACTGAATTTCGCCGTGGATTCGACACACTTCCGTGATCTTGACTGTTAAGACATCATCAAGACATGAAATATGGCGTAATTTCAATGGGTTACAAAACTGCCTAAAAATCAGGCACCCGTGAAAGTCCTTGAGTCTGCAGCGAGAGTCATGGCGCCGCGGGTGTTATTGACAGAGATATCCACAGAAAACGGGGATAGAATCCTGCGCGCCGCGAGTTTCGATTTCCGCAAAAGGCGAGACGCGCCCTGAACATGGAAAAACGCTCGAAATATCAGCGAGAAGCGCCAGCCGAGAGGCAGGGCGCCGTGTTGGGATTCGAGGAGGAGGGCGCGCGCTACGACGCCCCGGGCGATGCTGTCCGCGGCGATGGAGGCAGGGCGGAGACCGGTCCGGAGGTGATCCGGCGATATCTGAGGGCGCTGCCCGACTCGCCGGGCGTCTACCGGATGCTCGATGAGAAGGCGGCGGTTCTCTATGTGGGCAAGGCCAGAAGCCTGAAAAAGCGGGTCGCGTCGTACGCGACTTATCAGGGGCATTCGAACCGCATTCAGAGAATGATCGCGGCGACAGCCTCGATGATGTTCGTCACCACCGAGACGGAGACCGAGGCGCTCCTCCTAGAGGCGAATCTGATCAAGCAGTTGAAGCCTCGCTTCAACGTGCTGCTGCGCGACGACAAATCCTTCCCGCATATCCTGATCAAGCGCGAGCACGCCTTCGCCCAGCTTGTGAAGCATCGCGGCATGCGGAAGGAGAAGGGCGACTATTTCGGCCCCTTCGCGTCGGCCGGTGCGGTGAACCGGACCATCAACCAGCTTCAGAAAGCATTCCTGCTGCGCACCTGCTCGGACAGCTATTTCGAGAACCGGACCCGGCCCTGCCTGCTCTACCAGATCAAGCGCTGCGCGGCGCCCTGCGTCGGCTATATCGACGAGTCGGACTACGCCAGGCTGGTCGACGATGCGACGCGGTTTCTCGAAGGCCGCTCGACCCGCGTGCAGGAGGATCTGGCGGAGAGGATGACCGCGGCCTCGGCGGCGATGGAATTCGAGCGCGCCGCCGTGTATCGGGACAGGATACGCGCCCTGACGCAGGTGCAGGCGAGCCAGGACGTGAACCCGGAGGGCGTCGCCGAGGCGGATGTGATCGCCCTGCACTCCGAAGGCGGGCAAAGCTGCATTCAGGTGTTCTTCTTCCGCTCGCATCAGAACTGGGGGAACCGGGCGTACTATCCGAGGGTCGCCGCCGGGACGGAGCCGGCCGAGATCCTCGAGGCGTTCATCGCCCAGTTCTACGGAGACAAGACGCCGGCGCGGCTTCTGCTGCTCAGCCATGCGGTGGAGGACACAGAGGTGCTGGAGGAGGCGCTCAGCGTCTCCGCGGGACGAAAGATCTCCATCGCGACGCCGCAGCGGGGCGAGAAGCGGCGGCTGGTCGAACACGCCGCCCAAAACGCGCGCGAGGCGCTGGCGCGGCGCATGGCGGAATCCGCGACGCAGGCCAGACTGCTGGAGGGCGTGGCCGAAGCCTTTGAGCTGGACGCGCCGCCGCAGCGTATCGAGGTGTATGACAACTCTCATATCCAGGGCGCGAACGCGGTGGGCGCAATGATCGTCGCCGGACCCGAGGGCTTCCTGAAGTCGCAGTACCGCAAGTTCAACATCAGGCGCGCCGACCTGACGCCGGGCGACGATTTCGGGATGATGCGCGAGGTGCTGGAGCGCCGCTTCAGGCGGCTCCTGAAAGAGGACCCGGATCGAGAGCAGAGCATGTGGCCCGATCTGGTGCTGATCGACGGCGGGGCCGGCCAGGTCTCCGCGGCCATGGACGCGCTGGCCGAGTTGGGGGTGGAGGATCTGGCGCTGGTCGGCGTCGCCAAGGGCGAGGACCGCGACGCGGGCAAGGAGGAGTTTCACCGCCCCGGAAAGCGCCCCTTCGCCCTGCCGCATCGCGACCCCACGCTGTACTTCCTCCAGAGACTGCGCGATGAGGCGCATCGCTTCGGCATCGGCGCCCATCGCGCCAAGCGGGCCAAGGCGGTCAGCGCGACGCCGCTGGACGAGGCGCCGGGCGTGGGGCCCGCGCGCAAACGCGCTCTGCTGGCCCATTTCGGATCGGCCAAGGCGGTCAGCCGGGCGGGGGTGGAGGACCTCAAGGCCGTGGAGGGAATCTCGGCTGCGCTGGCGGAGCGCATCTACGCCTTCTTCCACGGCGGGTCGTGATCTGATCTAAGAGTGCCCCATGTGGACCATTCCGAACATCCTGACCCTGTCCCGCATCGCGGCGGCCCCGGTCGTCGCGATCATGGTGGCGCTGGGCGGATCGGCTTGGGCGCTGCCCGCCTTTCTGTTGTTCGGCGCCGCGGCGCTGACCGACTTTCTGGACGGCTGGCTGGCGCGCAGATTCGGCCAGACGAGTTCGCTCGGGAAGATGCTCGATCCGATCGGCGATAAGGTAATGGTCGGTTTACTATTGTTGGCGCTTACCTCGAAAGCCGGCGACGAATGGGTTTTCGTGGTCCCCGCGGTTGTCATTTTGACGCGGGAGATACTGGTTTCTGGCCTGCGCGAGTTCCTGGGTGACGTTAAGCTTAACGTTACGAGGTTGGCCAAGTGGAAGACGACCGCGCAGCTGATCGCCATCTCCGTCCTCTTGGGTGCGGACCTGCTTCCCCCGTTCCATGGAGGACTTGAGATCTTCATGATCGGCCTCATCCTTCTCTGGATCGCGGCGGTGCTGACGGCGATCACCGGATGGGACTATTTCGCCAAAGGCGTCGCCGTCATCCGGCAACGGGAGAGCGGTGAATGAAGGTGCTTTACTTCGCCTGGCTGCGGGAGCGGATCGGCGTTGGCGCTGAGGACGTGGATGCGGGCGGGGCGGCGACTGTCGCCGACCTGATCGAGACGCTGAAGGGGCGGGATGCCCGCTACGCGGCCGCCTTCGGCGATCTCTCGGCGGTGCGCGTGGCGCTGGATCAGGAGCAGGCGGAACTGGACGCTTCGCTGGCGGGGGCCCGCGAGGTGGCGTTCTTTCCGCCCGTCACCGGCGGCTGACCGCGCCATGTCCATTCGCGTCCAGACCGAAGACTTCGACGTCGGCGCAGAGGTCGCCGAGCTGACCGCGGGCCGCGCCGATATCGGCGCCATCGTCACCTTCACCGGCCTCGTGCGCGACCACGCTGGGTCGGGGGGGGGCGCCGAACTGATCGCGGCCATGGAGCTGGAGCACTATCCCGGTATGACCGAGAAGGCCCTGGCCGAGATCGAGGCGGAGGCCCATCAACGCTGGCCCTTGCAGGCGACGACGATCATTCACAGGTTCGGCCGGCTTTCGCCCGGCGACCGCATCGTGCTGGTCGTCGCTGCCAGCGCGCACCGTCAGGCGGCCTTCGATGCGGCCGCGTTTCTGATGGACTATCTGAAGACCCGTGCGCCTTTCTGGAAAAAGGAGGAGACGCCGGACGGAGGCCGCTGGGTCGATGCGCGCTGCGAGGACGATGCGGCGGCCGAGCGGTGGCGCAAGGGCTGATCCGACCCCCATACATTAGAAGTTTAGAATGTTTCATATTGCGCTGCAAAATGAAACAAAAATTTCAAACTTCCCCTTGAACGCGCAATTCCCGCTGCCCAATTGGCGTGGACCGAGGCGGTTCGGGGGCGGTTCAGCGCCGGCCACAAGCCTCATGGAGGATGCAACGAGCAGGGGAGCTCGACATGACCAAGCTGAAGAAAGGCTCCAAGGGGGCCGACGTGAAATCGCTGCAGGAGCAGCTGAACAAGGCGGGCGCCAAGCCGAAGCTGAAAGTCGATGGCGGTTTCGGCGCCAAGACGGAAGAGGCGCTGAAGCAGTTCCAGAAGAAGAACCGCCTGAAGGATGACGGCGTCGCGGGCGCCAAGACCATGGCCACGTTGGAGAAGAAGGCGGGCGGCGGCGCGGCCGAGAAGGCGCCGGAATGGCCGCATGGCGATTACGTCAAGATGGTCAAGGCGATCGAGTCCAACACGAAAGACATCGTCGACACCGCCAAGAAGAACCTGATGGCGATGGACCGGCATCTCGACGATTTCGACATCGAGAAGATGCGCAACACCTATTTCGATAATCTGCGATCCTACCTGGCGAGCCACAAGAAGTGGATGACCGAGGCCAAGAAGGTCATTCAGTTCCAGAAGTCTTTCGAGAAGCTCGCGGCCCGGAACCCCAAAGCAGGCCCCGAGATCATCAAGGCGGCTGACAAGACCATCAAGAACATGGAGCAGATCAGCAACGCCTCCGACAAGTATCTTCTTGAGAACATGGATATCGCAGACGATTTCCAGAAGATGACCACCAAGAAGGCCGCCTGAGCGCGGACCTTCGGGGCGCGTCGCCCGGCGCGCTCTTTTTCCAGACCACACCCGACCACACCCGAAAGACAGCCGTCGCGGCCGGATCTCCGGCCGCCACCGGCGCCCTTACGCCCGTATGACACGCACGGAAGGAATTCGACATGTCCACCAAGAAACTGCAGCTCAACGCCAAAGGCGCGGATGTGAAAGCGCTACAGGAGCAACTGAACAAGGCCGGCGCGAAGCCCAAGCTGAAGGCGGACGGGGTCTTCGGCCCGGTCACCGAGAAGGCGCTGATGGAGTTTCAGAAGAAACAGAAGCTGAAGGCGGATGGCGTCGCCGGGGCCAAGACCATGGCCAAGCTGGGCGGCGGCGGCCCCGGCAAGCAGGAGAAGCCGGTCGACTGGCCCTATGGCGACGCGGTCTGGTCGCTGAAGGACTCGGCGCGCGAGATGCGCGAGCTTCTGGAGAAGCACAAGACCGAGCGTACGGCGATGGACCTGTGGCGGGACGACAAGCAGATCGCCACGCTGCGCGACGTCTATGACAAAAACTGGAAGCGCCTGCTGGACGCCGACAAGAACTGGCGTCGGGCGACCGAGCGGGTGGCGCAGCTTCAGAAGTCCTACGAGAAGTTGAAGAAGAGCTCGCCCGAGTCGCTGAAGGACGTCGTCTCGGCGGCCAAGAAGCCGTTCGACGTAGCCGGGAAGTTCGACGAGCAGGTCTCGGACTGCGTGCGGCGTCGGGTCGAGATCCTGCGCGCCTACGCCAAGGTCTCGGCCAAACAGCTGGCGTAACGCCTTGCCCGGTCCGGCGGGCGTCCGGCGAGGCGCCCGTCAGACGAACTGGAGCGAGACGACCTTCGCATAATACTCGTTGCGCTCCACCAGTTCGTCATGCGGGCCGATGTCCAGGACCCGGCCCTTGTCCAGCAGCACGATCTTGTCCGCGCCCTTCACCGTCGACAGCCGGTGGGCGATGGCCAGCATGGTCTTCTTGCCTTGCTGCGACAGGATGTAATCCTTCACCAGTTGCTCATTTTCCGCGTCGAGGGCGGACGTCACCTCGTCGAGCAGCATGATCGGCGCGTCACGCAGGATGGCGCGGGCGATGTTGAGCCGTTGCGCCTGCCCACCTGAGATGTCGCCGCCCAGTTCGCCCAGCATAGAGTCGAGGCCCTTTGGCAGGCCCTCGACAAACGCGCTCAGGCCGACCCGCGCGCAGGCGTCCAGCGTCTGGTCATGCGTGATCGATCGGTCGCCCAGAGTCAGATTGTCGTAGAGGGAGCCGCGGAAGATGAAGCTCGACTGGCCGACATAGGCGATATGATCGCGCAGACTGGCGGTCTCGATATCCGCCGCGTCCGCGCCGCCGATCAGGATCCGGCCCTCTCGCGGGCGCAGGAATTTCAGCGCCAGACCCAGCACAGTCGACTTGCCCGCGCCGGACGGGCCGACGAGGGCGGCCATTTCTCCGGGCGCGACATGGAAGTCGAGGTCCCGCAGAACCGGCGCGCCTTCCTCCTTGTACGAAAAGTCGACATGCTCGAAGCGAATAGAGGGCGGCGCGGGCGGCTGAGCGTCCACCGCTTCCTCATAGGTCTTGTCGCCGCCGGCGTCGGGCCGGTCGTCATGCAGCACCTCATATACCGTGCCGACCTGCACCAGCGACTGTCGCAGCCCAATCCGCAGCTGCGAAAGGCGTCGACCCGGATCGGCCGCAAGCAGAAGAGCTGTCAGGAACGACACCATCGTGCCGACGTCGCCTTGCCCATCCGAGATGCGCCACCCCGCGTAGAGCAGCGCCGCGCCGACGGCCAACCCGCCAACCGTGTCCATCAGCGGCACGGGAAGAGCTTTCAACCGTGCAATTTTGTTGCGCCGCTGCTCCAACGTCGAGATCACGTCCGTCGCGTCGTCCGTCATCCGTTCTTCGAGGTTGTAGGATTTGACGACCGCCACGCCCTGCACGGTTTCACGCACAAACCGGTTGAGGTCGTCGAAGCTCGACATCTCGTCCCGCGCGAGCGTCTTGATCCGTTTCAGGATCGCCGACAGCCCGCCAAAGACGATCGGGCCTCCCAAGGCGGCGATCAGAGTCAGCTGCCAGTCTGTCCAGACCATCAGACCAACCAGGCCCGCCAGAGGCGCGGCATCCGCGGCGCCCCGGGTGACCAGAAGGTTCATGATCTGGTTCACGCCCGTCGCGCCCT
>QKHF01000064.1 GCA_003250135.1 Paracoccaceae bacterium
GCCCCCCTGCCCGCGTGCTGATCCATGACGCCGCCCGGCCCTTCGCCAGCGCCCAGTTGTTCGACCGGGTCGCCGCGGCGCTGGAGCATGCGCCGGGCGCCTGCGCCGGGTTGCGCGTGGTGGACGCCCTGCGGCGTGAGGATGAGGCGGGTGGCTGCGGGGCGATGGTTGCTCGCGAGGGGCTGTGGCGGGCTCAGACGCCTCAAGGCTTTCACTTCGACGCTATCCTTGCCGCGCATCGGGTGGTCGCCGACGCCTCGGCTCCGGATGACGCCGAGATCGCCGTGCAGGCCGGGGTGCAGGTGGCTTTGGTCCCGGGGGAGCCGGAAAACTTCAAGGTGACGACGCCAGAGGATTTCGCGCGCGCCGAGCGGCTCGCCAGATGGAGGGACGGCATGGCGGGGATGATGCGGACCGCCGTCGGGCAAGGCTTCGACGTGCACGCCTTCGGGCCGGGCGATCATGTGATGCTCTGCGGCGTGCGCGTGCCGCACGACAAGGGGTTCACCGCCCATTCCGATGGCGACGTGGCGCTTCACGCGCTTTGCGACGCGATTTATGGAGCGTTGGGCGCGGGCGATATCGGCCGGCGCTTTCCGCCCTCGGACCCGCAATGGAAAGGCGCGGATTCAGCGATCTTCTTGCGCGACGCGCGCGAGCTTGTGGCTTCAAGTCGCGGAAATATAGGCAATATCGACGTGACGATCATCTGCGAGCGGCCCAAGATCACCCCGCACGCCGAGGCGATGCGGGTGCGGATCGCAGAGATTCTGGAGATCCCGGTCGGCCGGGTCAGCGTCAAGGCGACGACGACCGAGCGGTTGGGCTTTCCTGGGCGCGAGGAAGGTATCGCGGCGCTGGCGACGGCGACGCTCCTGCTGCCGATGGAGGAAGACGCATGACTGGCGCGCAGCGCGCGGCCGAGGTGATCGCCACCTGGCTCTACACCGGCAAATCGCCCAAGGCGCCCGGCACGGTGGGCTCTCTGGCGACGCTCCCCCTCGCCTATCTGCTGCATCTGGTCGGCGGGGCGTATCTTTACGTCATTGGAATCGCGCTCGCCTTTTTCGTTGGTCTCTGGGCGACGCGGGTGGAGTTGGAGCGCCGCGCGGCCTCGGGCGAAGAGGCGCACGACCCCGGGGACATCGTGATCGACGAGGTGGCGGGCCAGCTGATCGCCATCGCGCCGCTCTCCATCGCCCTGACGATGATGGATACGCCGTCTTACGTGTTCCCGTGGCCGGGCTGGGTCGGCGGCTTCGTGATGTTCCGCTTCTTCGACGTCCTGAAACCGTGGCCGGTCAGCTGGGCCGAGAAGGCGCCGGGCGCGCTGGGCGTGATGCTGGATGACATCGTGGCGGGCGTCATGGCCGCCATCGTGATGCTCGTGGCGGCGGCGGTCGCGCACGGGTGGTTCTGATGGATGAGGCGATCTACAGGCTGGCGGAGGCGGTGCTGGCCGAGGCCCGCGCCAAGGGCCTGAAGATCGCCACGGCGGAAAGCTGCACCGGCGGGCTCGTCTCGGGCGCGCTGACCGAGGTGCCAGGCTCGTCCGACGTAATGGAGCGCGGCTTCGTCACCTATTCGAACGAGGCGAAGGCGGAGTTGCTGGGCGTCGACCCGGCGCTGATCGAGGCCCATGGCGCGGTCAGCGAACCTGTGGCGCGGGCGATGGCGGACGGCGCCCTCGCCAATTCGCGCGCCGATCTGGCGGTCGCCGTAACCGGTGTCGCCGGGCCGGGCGGCACAGAGACGAAGCCTGAAGGGCTGGTGCACATGGCGACCGCTGTGAAGTCCGGCGTCCTGAGCCACCGCGAGAATCGATTCGGCGCCATCGGCCGCGCGAACGTGCGCCGCGAGAGCGTTCGGACCGCGCTGGAGATGCTGCGGGCCGAGATCGGGCGGCATGCCTGACAGGCAACTGCTCAGTCGAGCAGCATAAGCTTTCGATTGCTGCGAAAATGCTCAGATATCCGCCTAAGAAATCACCTCAAGTTTTGGGAAACCGGCGTCGTTTTCGCCGCGCCGCCGCATCTGCTTGCTCACGCGTCATTCGCAGGATAGCGACATGCCTCGCAACATCTGAAGCGCCGGCAAAAAAGGCGCGACATTCGGGGGACATGCAGGAATGAACGGAGCGGATACCGCTTGGATCATCGTCGCGACGGCGCTGGTCCTATTCATGACATTGCCGGGGCTGGCGCTGTTTTACGGCGGCTTGGTGCGCGCGCGGAACGTGTTGAGCGTGCTGATGCAGTGCGTCTCCATCGCCTGCCTGATGTCGATACTATGGCTGGCCGCGGGCTACTCGATCGCGTTCGGCGATGGCGGCCCGCTGAACGCCTGGTGGGGCGGGCTTGAGAAGATGTTCCTGATCGGGATCGGCCCGGACGCGCTGGCGGGAACCCTGCCCGAAGTGCTGTTCTTCGCCTTCCAGATGACATTCGCCATCATCACCCCGGCGCTGATCGTCGGCGCCTATGTGGAGCGCATCGGCTACGGCTTCGTGATGCTGTTCTCGGGACTCTGGATGCTGCTTTGCTACGCGCCGGTCACCCATTGGGTTTGGGGCGGCGGCTGGCTGGGCGAGAAGGGCGTGATGGATTTCGCGGGCGGCATAGTGGTGCATGAGACCGCCGGGATCGCCGCCCTCGTCATTGCGATCGTTCTGGGCGGGCGTCGCGGCTTCGCCAAGGGCGACCTGAAGCCGCCGCACAATCCCGGCATGGTGATGATCGGCGCCTCGATGCTGTGGGTCGGCTGGTTCGGCTTCAATGCGGGCTCGCAGTTGGCGGCCGACGGCGGCGCGGCCATGGCGCTGGTGGTCACGCATATCTCGGCGGCGACCGCGTCCCTGACCTGGGCGCTTTGGGAGCGCATCCAGCACGGCAAATGCTCGATGGTCGGTCTCGTCACCGGCACCATCGCGGGCCTCGCCTCCATCACCCCGGCCTCCGGCTTCGTCGGGCCGCTGGGCGCGCTGATCATCGGCGCCGTGGCGGGCGTCCTGTGCCAGCTGTTCGTCGGCTGGGTGAAGGACGCGTTCAAGATCGACGACACGCTGGACGTCTTCGCGGTTCATGGCGTCGGCGGCATCTTCGGCACCATCATGGCGCCGATCCTGGCGTCCGAGGCTCTGGGCGGCCGCGGCCTGTCCGAGGGTC
>QKHF01000156.1 GCA_003250135.1 Paracoccaceae bacterium
GTACGCCTCGTCCGAGAACCCCGCCGCAGCCCCCGCGCCCGACTCGATCAGGCACTCATGCCCCAGCTTCTGAAGCTGAAGCGCGCTCTCAGGCGTCATCGCAACACGATTCTCGCCCTTAAATACCTCTCGCGGCGATCCGATCTTCATCGCGTCTCGCTCCTTCCCGTCTCATCCCGTTTCTCAGGCGACGCGCCGCCGCCCGCTTTCGCACACCCGATCAAGCCGCAGTTTTCGCATCGGCCCGACCGGCGCAAGAAAATTTCACGAGGTTTCCCCCGCCTCCGAAAGGGTTCTCACCCCAATCGACGCGCCGCTGCAAGTGGTGAATCGCTTGGCGCGCCGCAATGAAACACCATGACGCCGCCTCTTCCGAAGAATCGGCGACCTTAGTGGTAAACTTTATATACCAATTCATGCGATCGACGGCAATAGGCCCGGCGCAAACCGGCCCGAAGATGCTCGCAAATCGCAAGCCGCATCGAAATTTCCCTCTGGTTCAACGACAAAACCTGTGGCCGGACCGTAGTCGCGGGCGCCGGAAGACGAAAATAGGACAAACGTCGATATCCGCTCGAACCCGCGAGGGGTCCTGTTCAGAACGTCGCGCCGGTCGACGATCTCACCTGACGCCCGGTGATTCGCGCATCCCCCGCCGGATTCGTCCGGCGGGGGAGAGAAGCGCATATGCGCTCACGCCATGTTTGGCTTGACCATGCCCCCCGGCGCGACGCGCCGGGGAAGGCGCTGTTTCAGTCTCAGGCGGTAGCCGCCGCCCTCTCGGCGAAGAATTCCTTCGTCAGCTTGAAGACGATCGGGCTGAGCAGAGCGAGCGCGATCAGGTTCGGGATCGCCATCAAGGCGTTCAGCGTGTCCGCCAGCAGCCAGATGAAGCCCAGGTTCGCGGATGCGCCGAGGGGAACCGCGACGCACCACAGGATGCGGAACGGCATGATCATCTTCGTCCCGAAGAAGAACTCGACGCATTTCTCGGAATAGAAGCTCCAGCCGAGGATCGTGGTGAAGGCGAAGATCGCCAGCGCGATCGCCACGAAGTATCCGCCGCCGGGGATCGAGCTGTCGAAGGCCAGCGAGGTCAGCGCCGCGCCGGACTCGCCCGACGTCCACGCGCCGGACGCGATGATAGCGAGACCGGTGATCGAGCAGACGATGATCGTGTCGATGAAGGTGCCGAGCATCGCCACCAGGCCCTGGTTGACCGGGCTCTTGGTCGCCGCCGCCGCGTGCGCGATCGGGGCCGAGCCGAGGCCCGCCTCGTTCGAGAACACGCCGCGGGCGACGCCGAACCGGATGGCCGCCCAGACCGCCGCGCCCACGAAGCCGCCCTCAGCGGCCGCCGGGGTGAAGGCGTGGGTGAAGACAAGGCTCAGCGCGGTCGGGATGGCGTCGGCGTTGATCAGCAGAACCGCGAGGCCGCCGAGGATGTAGGTGATGGCCATGAACGGAACCAGCTTGCCGGCGACCGCGCCGATCCGCTTGATGCCGCCCAGGATGACGGCGCCGGTCAGCACCATCAGGACGACGCCGGTCACCAGCTCGGGAATGCCGAAATTGCTGTGCAACACGTCCGCGACGCCATTCGCCTGAACCGTGTTGCCGATGCCGAAGCCGGCGATGGCGCCGAAGCCGGCGAAGGCCGGAGCCAGCCAGTACCATTTCTTACCGAGGCCGTTCTTGATGTAGTACATCGGCCCGCCGACATGGTCGCCGTTCTCATCGACCTCGCGGTATTTCACCGCGCAGACCGCCTCGGCGTATTTGGTGGCCATGCCGACCAGCGCGGTCATCCACATCCAGAAGAGCGCGCCCGGGCCGCCGAGGAACACGGCGGTGGCGACGCCGGCGATGTTGCCGGTGCCGATGGTGGCGGACAGCGAGGTCATCAGCGCGTTGAACGGGCTGATTTCGCCCTCGCCAGAGCTTTCGCGGCCCTTCCACAGAAGGCTGAATCCGGTGCCGATCCGCAAGATCGGCATGAATTTCAGTCCGGCCTGCAAGAAGAACCCGATGCCCAGGATGAGCGCCAGCATCAGCGGTCCCCAGACGATCGAGTTAATCTCGCCTACGATATTCGAGATAGTTTCCATTTCCGTCCCTTTCGAGGATTTCGGTAGTTTTCACGGGTTGCGGGGCCCTAAGCCCCTCCAATTTGATGATTGCGCGCCTTCAGCTGTTCTGACGGTCGCGCGGACCGTTCCGCGGCGCGCGGCGCGGTGTCGTTTCATTCACGCGAGGCGATGCTCATGAATTGCCTGTCTCCTCCCATTGTCAGACGCACCGGTTCCGTTCCCGGGTCCGCGGGCAGGCGGACCCAGGTTGCTTGGAGAGCCGGCGATTTCGTTAGAGTTCGGCTCAGCCGAGCTCGGCGATGACCTCGATCTCGACCTTGGCGCCCTTGGGCAGGCCGGCGACCTGAATCGTGGATCGGGCCGGTTTGTGATCGCCGAATTCCTCAGCGAACACGGCGTTCATGGCGGCGAACTCCGCCAGGTCCTGCATGAAGACCGTGGTCTTCGCGACATTCGCCAGGGTCAGGCCTTCGGCCGCCAGAACCGCGCGGAGGTTCCGGAAGACCTGCTTGGTCTGGGCTTCGATGTCTCCATCGACGAAATCGCCAGCGGCGGTCAGCGGGATCTGGCCGGAGGTGATCAGCAACCCGCCGACCTTCATGGCCTGCGAGTACGGTCCGATCGCCGGGGCGGCGTCCGCGGTGTTCACGATCTGCATGTTCAGTTCCTTTGTTCGTAGACTGAGTTTCAGCGCCCGTAGCGCTCGATGGTCAGGCCGTCGGTGTCGATCTCGGGCGTGTTCCCGGAAATCATGTCGGCGACGACCCGGCCCGATCCGCAGGCCTGGGTCCAGCCGAGCGTGCCGTGGCCGGTGTTGAGGTAGAGGTTCGGCATCTTGGTCGGGCCGAGGATCGCCGTGCCGTCCGGGGTCATCGGTCTGAGGCCGCACCAGAACTCGGTCTGGTTCAGGTCTCCGCCCTTCGGGAACAGGTCGCCGACCACGTACTCCACCGTCCGCCGCCGCTTCGGGTCCGGCGTCAGGTTGTAGCCATTGAGTTCGGCGGTGCCGGCGGCGCGGATGCGGTCGCC
>QKHF01000191.1 GCA_003250135.1 Paracoccaceae bacterium
ACCCGGATCAGCTTCGACAACAAGGCGTCCGAGATCTATTCGGTGATCGAGGTGCAGGCGCGCGACCGCACCGGCCTTCTGTTCGATCTCTCCAGCGCGTTGACCGCAAGCAACGTGAACATCTTCTCGGCCATCATCGCCACCTACGGAGAGCGGGCGGTGGACGTGTTCTACGTCAAGGACACGTTCGGCCTGAAGATCAGCAACCCCAACAAGCAAAAGGCGATCCAGCGCAAGCTGCGCGAGGCCATCGATCGCGCCAAGCCGCGCGGCGGCCGCTGAGCGCGGCGTGAGGGGGAGATGACCGGCGCGCCGATCCGTCTGGGACGGGCCTTCGCCACCGTGGGCGGCTGGACCATGGCCAGCCGAATTCTGGGCTTTGTGCGCGACGTGATGATCGCCGCCTTCCTGGGCGCGGGGGCCTCGGCCGAGGCGTTCTTCGTCGCCTTCCGCCTGCCCAACATGTTCCGCCGCCTGTTCGCCGAGGGCGCGTTCAACATGGCCTTCGTGCCGCTGTTCGCGAAGCGGCTGGAGGGCGAGGGGCTGGAGGAGGCGCGCAGCTTCGCCGAACAGGTGCTCGGCGTGCTTCTGGCCGTATTGCTTGCCGTTACGCTTCTGGCGCAACTGGCCATGCCTGGGCTGGTCTACCTATTGGCCGCGGGTTTTGCGGATGACCCACAACGCTTTGATCTGGCGATTCTTTTCGGGCGCATCGCGTTTCCGTACCTGTTGTTCATGTCGCTGACGGCGATGTTCTCCGGCGCGCTGAACGCGTTGGGGCGATTCGCGGCCGCGGCGGCGGCGCCTGTGCTTCTGAACGTCGTGCTGATTTCCGCCATGGCGCTGGCGCGGGCGCTGGCGTGGGAGGTCGGGCTGGCGCTCTCGTGGGGCGTGGCCGCCGCGGGCGCCGCGCAGGTGGCGCTGGTCTGGCGCGCGGCGGAAAAGGCGGGGCTCTCGCTGCGCCTTCGACCGCCGAAGATCACGCCGGGCGTGCGGCGGCTGGTCAAGCTGGGGATTCCGGGCGCGCTGGCGGGCGGCGTGCTGCAGGTGAACCTGCTGATCGGCACGCTGATCGCCTCGTTCTTCGACGGCGCGGTCGCGTGGCTCAATTACGCCGACCGGATCTACCAGCTGCCGCTCGGCGTGGTCGGCGTCGCCATCGGCGTGGTGCTGCTGCCGGAACTGTCGCGCAAGGTGCGCGCGGGCGACGGCGCGGGCGCGCGTCACTCGATGAGCCGGGCGGCGGAGTTCGCTTTGGCGCTGACCCTGCCCGCGGCGGCCGCGCTGGCCGTGGTCCCAGGCCCGGTGGTCTCCGTCCTCTTTGAGCGGGGCGCGTTCACCGCGTCGGATGCGGCCTCCACCGCCGCGGCGCTGGCGGTCTTCGCGTTCGGTCTGCCCGCCTTCGTGTTGCAGAAGGTGGTGCAGCCCGCCTATTTCTCGCGTGAGGACACGGTCACGCCGCTGAAATTCGCCGTCGCCTCGATGCTGACCAACACCGTGCTGTCGGTCGGTTTGGCGCCGGTCATCGGGTATCTGGCGATTCCGATCGGCACCAGCGTCGCGGGCTGGGTCAACATCCTCCTGCTGCAGCGGGGCGCGCGCCGGTTCGGGGATGAGGCGACGCCGGATGAGCGCCTTCGCCGTCGCGGACCCCGGATTGCGCTGGCGAGCCTGATCATGGGCGCGGCTGTCTGGGCGGGGTCGCAGGCGCTGGCGCCGGCCTTCGCCGATCCGGGGCTGCGAATTCCGGCGCTTGTCCTTCTCGTCGTGGGCGGCGGGGCGGTCTATGCGCTGGCCGCGCGCTTGTGCGGCGCCTTCGCGGTCGGCGAATTGCTGCGGGGGCTGAAGCGGCGACCTTGAAACTTGGTCGCATTTTCGCGACGCTCCGCCCAGTCGGCTCCGCTGGAAAATGCTCTAACGCGCCAGCCGCATTCCCATCGCCCACCCGGCGACGAAGCCGCCCAAATGGGCCTCCCACGCCAGCGCGCCGCCCGCGGCGAAGGCGAGGACCACGTTCAGCAGCACGAGCCCGGCCATGGAGCGCCAGAACGGCGACCAGCTCAGCCCCGGAGTCTGGCGCAGCGCCTGGAACTCCCAGCGCTTGAGGACTCCCAGCAGGCCGAACAAGCCGCCCGAGGCTCCGACCATCGGGCCGGCCGTCTCCGCGATCAGGCCGAAAGTGATCGCGCCCGCGACGGAGGTGACGAACAGCGCCAGGATCACCCGCCACGCCGGGACGCGGCGCGACAGGAAGGAGCCGAGGCCCAGCAACGCCGCCCCGTTGAAGCCGAGATGGATCAGCCCCGCATGCAAGAAGGTGTAGGTGATCGCGGACATCGGCACCTGAAGGCTGAAGAAGTCGCCGGCGAGCATGGCGTCGAACAGCCGGTCCTGAAATGCGAAGGTGTTGTAAGCCCAGCGCCTGAGGCCCGGCTGGATCAGCCCGGCGTCGCTGGCCATCAGCGTGAACTCGATGATCGCCATCAGGAATACGAGCACGAGGATCGACCGTGGCACGCCGACGGGTCCGCGCTTGCGCCCCACTTCCGGGGGGCGGCTCCAGCTCTGCGGCGCGTCGTCGTGCTCTGCTTCGTCCTTCATGTGGATCGCGTTTTCCATGGTGGCGGGTTGATGCTCAGGCGGCTGTTCTTGACCACGCCCGCGGCGCTCGTCATAAGGCCCGCGATCAAGCCGACATGCAAGGAGATGAGGCGATGACCGACGCACCGGTCCAAACGGGGCGCCACGCAAGCCGGGTGTTCTCGGGCGTTCAGCCCACGGGCAACCTGCATCTGGGCAATTATCTTGGCGCCGTGAAGCGGTTCGTCGAGATGCAGGCGCAGGATTTCGAGACGATCTACTGCGTCGTCGACCTGCACGCCATCACCGTCTGGCAGGACCCGGCGGAGCTTCGCGCCGCGATCCACGAGGTGACGGCGGCGTTCCTCGCCTGCGGGCTGGACCCGAAAAAGTCGATCATCTTCAACCAGTCTCAGGTGGACGCCCACGCCAAGCTGGCCTGGGTTCTCAGCTGCGTGGGCCGCATCGGCTGGCTGAACCGGATGACCCAGTTCAAGGACAAGGCGGGCAAGGATCGCGAGAAGGCCTCGGTCGG
>QKHF01000003.1 GCA_003250135.1 Paracoccaceae bacterium
CGCTTGGGTCTCGTCGCCTCCCTTGAACCGTTCAACCAGCGCCGAGCACCGGCGGCGGCGGTTCTTCGGGTTCGCCGGGTCGCAGGCGCCCCAGCTGCCCCCGATGCGCGGCACGCCGCCAGAGGAGCCGCAGCCGAGAATCGTGATGCGCAGCACGTCCTTGGTCATCACGCCGCCTCCTCGGCCGCGCGCGGGACCTTGGCGAACAGGCGATGGAAATTCTCGGTGGTCGCCGCTGCGAAGTCCTCCGCGCTCAGGCCAAACACCTCCGCTCCCACCGCCGCCGTCAGGGCGACATAGGACGGCTCGTTCCGCTTGCCCCGGTGGGGCGGCGGCGCGAGATAGGGCGCGTCTGTCTCCACCAGAATACGTTCCAGCGGCGCGTCGGCGAAGATCGCCCGCAGCTCTGCCGAACCCTTGAACGCGGCGATCCCGGACATCGACAGATAGAAACCAAGCTCCAGCGCGCTCTCCGCCAACGCGCGGGAGGAGGAGAAGCAATGCATCACGCAGGAGAAGGCGCCCGCGCGATGCTCCTCGATCAGGATACTGGCCATGTCGTCATCCGCTGCGCGGGCGTGGATGATCAGCGGCAGGCCGGTGCGCCGCGCCGCCTCGATATGAACCCTCAGGCTTTCGGCCTGCGCGGCTTTGGTCTCGACGGTGTAGTGGTAGTCGAGCCCGGTCTCCCCGATCCCCACCATCTTCGGATGCCGCGCGAAGGCGACCAGCGCCTCGACGGTCGGCGTCGGCTCTTTCCCCACGCTCAGCGGATGCAACCCGGCAGCGTAGTAAACGGGGCCATGGGCCTCCGCCAGCGCGCGCACCGCGGGCTCGGCCGAGGGCTTCGTGCAGATCGTCACCATGCGCCCGACGCCCGCCGCCTCGGCGCGCGCCAGAACCTCGCCCAGATCGTCGGCGAAGTCGGGAAAGTCCAGATGGCAATGGCTGTCGACCAGCATCGGCGGGGCTCGGGATCAAGGGGGCGGCGGCCCCGGCGGCGTTCTCAGATCACATATCGTCCACCCGACGCTCTGTCGAGGAGGTGGCGCGGCTCAGGCGGCGCGGCGCGTCTCTCTCGCGGCGTCCTCGACGGAGAACAGCGCGTCGAGCACAGTCTGCGCCGGGTCAATATTCACCGCGCGGGCATGGGCGATGCGGGCGTCGATCCGGACCCGCGCCTCGGCCCAGACCCGCGCCGCGGCGGGCGTCGGGCAGAGCTGAGCGGCGAGTTTGCGCTCCTCGTCCAGTGCGGCAGGGTCCGCGCCGCCCGCGCCGAGCCGGGCGATCCGCGCCAACAACAGCGACAGCAGCGAGACGACCGCCTCATAGCGCTGGGCCGCGTCCCGGCCCGCCGCGCTGTCGGCCAGCTTGCGCATCGCCGTCCGATTGAGATTGGGCGCGCCGGACAGCAGCTTCAGAAGCTCCCTGTAGATCGCGGGGCCGCCCACCTCGATCAGGCGCAGCGCTTCTCCGGCCGAGCCGCCGCCAAGCGCGGTCAGCGCGGCGATCTCGGTTTCGCTGACCTCCACCCCGCAATTTTCCAGCACGCGGCCCACCTCGGCCGAAGACAGGGGCGACAGGTCCAGCGTGCGGCAGCGCGACCGGATCGTCGGCAACAGTCGGGCGGGGGAGTGGCTGACCAGCAGGAAAACGGTCTTCGCCGGCGGCTCCTCCAGCAGCTTCAACAGCGCGTTGGCGGCGCTGACATTCATCTCGTCGGCCGGATCGACGATCACCACGCGCCAGCCGCCATCCGCCGCCGATAGGCCGAGGAAGTCGCGCAGCTTTCGGGTTTCTTCGACGGTGATGACGGTCTTCAGCTTCTTGGTCTTCTCGTCCCACGGACGGCGGATCACGCAAAGCCGCGGCTCGCCCATGGCGGCGATGCGGCGAAACACCGGGTCCTCCGGGGCGCGGTCCAGCGTCTCCGGGATCGCAGGCTCGGCCTCGCCGAACAGGCTGGGTCCGGCTTCGGACGGCGCGGCGATCAGGGCGCGGGCGATGCGATAGGCCAGCGTCGCCTTGCCGACGCCGCGCGGGCCGCGCAGCAGCCAGGCGTGGTGCAGGCGGCCCGAGGCCCAGGCGTCCAGGAACCGCGCCTCGGCCGCCTCCTGTCCGAACAGAACCGCCGTCTCGCGCGGGTGCGGCGCGTCGCCGACCCGGTCGGGCTCCGGGGGAATGTCGTCCTCGCTCACGACGCCGCCATTTCGCTGTGCTTGGCGTTAAACGCGGCCAGCGCGGCTTCGGCGAGGGCTTCGACCGGGGCGTTGGCGTCCAGCACGGCGCAGCGGTCCCGGTCGGCGTCGGCGATGGCGAGGAACGCCTCCCGGAGACGGGCCTGAAAGTCCGCGCCAAACCGCTCGAACCGGTCCTCGCCCTTCGCGGCGCCGGTCTGGCGCGTCTCGGCCACTTCAGGATCGAGGTCGAGGATCAGGGTCAGGTCGGGGTCGAGCCGGATCATCCGGTCATGCAGCGCGTCGACATCCGCCAGCGCCGCGCCCCGGCCCACGGACTGGTAGGCGCGGGTGGAATCCACATAGCGGTCGCAGATCACCACCGCGCCGCGGGCCAGCGCGGGACGGATCAGCTTCTCCACATGATCGGCCCGCGCGGCGGTGAAGAGCAGGAGCTCGGTTCCGGCGGACCAGCGGTCCGGATCGCCCTCCACAAGCAGGCGGCGGATGTCCTCGGCGCCCGGCGACCCGCCCGGCTCTCTCGTCAGCACGGCCTCAAGCCCGGCTGCGCGCAGGCGTTCGGCCAGCGCGCGCGCGAGCGTGGACTTGCCGGCGCCGTCGACGCCTTCAAGCGTCAGGAAGAAGCCGCCGTGATCCGCGCCTTCCGCCGGCATGTTCGCTTACTCGGAGGATGCGGCGGCCAGAACCCGCCCCAGGCCCAGCTCGGCGGCGGCGCCCAGCTTGACCAGAAAGCCGCCCTTGGCGACGTCTGCGCCCGCGACCAGCGCAACCGTGATCGGGGCCATGTCGGGTGCCTCGATCACCAGCTCGCCCAGCGGCTGACCCTTCGCGATCGGCGCGGGCACGGGCCCCTCGAAGCGGAGGCGCGCCTTCAACTCGTCGCGGGCGGCGAAGGGCGTGGTGGCCCAGACGT
>QKHF01000135.1 GCA_003250135.1 Paracoccaceae bacterium
CGCCGCTCTCGTCGCAGAACGCCGCCAGCTGCACCGGCGCCTCGCGCATGCCCGACAGCTTCAGCGAGGCGTAGAGCCGCGCGTCCTCGCCGGAATATCCCGCCAAAGCCGCGGCGTTGGCGGCTTCGAAATTAGCCAGCGACGCGGCGCGCGGCCCCTCCCCGTCGACCTTCAGGAACCGCCAGGGCTCCGAAAGGCCGACCGACGGGGCCGTCGCCGCCAGCGCCAGAAGCTCGTCGACCAGCGCCGGGTCCACCGCGTCCGTCCGGAAGCGGCGCACGTCGCGGCGCCAGCGGAAGAGATCCGCCAGCTCCGCCTGGAACCGGTCGTCGAACTGGGGCGAGTCGGTCACGCAGCCGCGCCCCCGTGATGCTCGCCCTGCGCGTCGCGGGTCCAGAACATGCCCGCCAGACCGCCCAGCACCGCCCAGGCGATCGCGCCGACGCCTAGGGAGCGCGCGGCGAAGAGAGAGGACAGCTCCGGCGGAGCGACGCCTGCGAACGCGTCCGGATGCGGCGCGCCGATCACATGCGGAGCGGCGATCAGCGCGATCCCCGCCAGCGCGATAGCAGGGGAGCGCGACAGCGCCGCCAGCGCCAACCCGATCGCGGTCGCGAGGATCGTGCCCAGCCACCAGGTCTGCCGCGCGCCCATCTCGGCCGCGGCTGAGCCGGGCAGTTCCGGCGCCAACCCCATAGCGGGCGCCAGCTGCACGGCGGCGAACCCGGCGAGGCCCCAGAGCACGCCCACGACCGATGCGCGCGGCGCGACGCCGACCCGCTCGGCCAGAGCGAACCCGGCCACCAGCATCAGGCCGAAGCCCGAGAAGGTCACGATGGTCGCCAGCGTGGTGAAGGCGAAGCGCTCCCAATCGAACCCGGCGCTTGCCGCGTCGGCATGGGAGTGCGCGTGCGCAGCGGCCATGTCGCCGTGGTCATGCGCGGCGTCCGCAGGCGAAACGCCCCCGAAATGGACAATGTCCCCGGTCTCATAGGCTTCCGCCTCGACCAGAACGGGAACGACGAATGCATGCTGAAGCGCAGACGCGACGACGCCCGCGATCAGACCGGCCAGCAAAGCGCTGCCGAATATTTTGCGAAACATGTCTCTTTCGGCGGAACGTCAGTGGCAGGGAAAGCCGATGGCGTGCCGCGTGTCGTGCGCCGCGTCGTGGAGCGCCGCGGACTGCGCCAGACCCGCGCCGAACACAAGGAACGCGCCAAGCGCGAGAGCGGCGAGGATCGCCAGCGTTCCGGTCTGGGTCTGAGAAAGGGTTTTGGTCGTCGTGGTCATGTTATTACTCCCGCCCGCCACACCCGACAGGCATAAGATTGCGTCGATGCAGGGCAGGTCTCCTGGCTCGCGGGTCTTCGCGTCCTCGTCTGCCTTCCCGGCGGGCCGAACCCTCCAGTGGCGTCTCGACGGGGGCGCTCTCCGCATACAGTCGCGGGGGCGGCCGCGGCTTCAGGCCCCCGACATGGGTCGGCCCTGTCCGCATTCCCTTTTCATCCCCATCGCGCTGGGCGCGACGCGGGGAACCTTGCAGTCCTGCAAACTCCGCCGAAGCCGCATCGGTGTCAACCCGTCGCGACGTCGCCGGCGCTAGGCTGCCGGGCCGAACGGCGCTAGGCTCGTCGGCGCGAAAAGCGGGAGGCCTCGGCATGAAAGCCGTCACGGTCGGCTCGGCGGTGATCGACATCATCACTATCGTCGCGCCGGAAAATATCGAGCGCATGACGCTGGAGAACGACGGCAAGTCCTATCTCTTGCTGGAGCAGGGCCGGAAGGTGCCTGCGCAGTCGATCACCACCCATGTCGGCGGCGGCGCCTGCAACGCAGCGGTGGCGCTGGCGCGGATGGGGTTCGACGCCGCCGTGCGCGCCAAGGTCGGCGCGGACCTCAACGCGTTGAAGGTGCACGACCATCTCGATGAGCAGAAAGTCTCGCACCAGCTGCTGATCACGACCCCGGACTGCGCCACCGGCGTGTCGGTGATGGTCGCCAGCCATGACCGCAACGCCACCATCTTCGTGCATCGCGGCGCGAATGAGACGCTGACCTGCGAGGAGGTCCCGGCGACGGTTTTCGACGGCGCCGACCTCGTTTATGTCTCGGGCCTGTCGTCGGGGTCGGCCGATTGCTATCCGCTGATCGTGGAGCGCGCCAAGTCCTCCGGCGCCTTCGTCAGCTCGAATCCCGGCATCCGGCAGCTCACGTCGCGAGGCCCGGCCCTTTTGGACGCGCTCCGCCACGTGGACCTGCTTTCCGTCAACCGGGTGGAGGCGGCGGCGATCACCCCCGCCCTTCTGGCGCGCGCCGCAGACGTAGTCGATTCGCCGCCGCCTCCCGACGCGCCGCGGCTGATGCATGACGGCCTGTCCTTCGGCGGGCACGAGATCGGCCTCGCCGGCTTCATAGCGGCCGCCCGCGCCTGCGGCCCGACCTGGGTTCTGGTCACCGATGGATCAGGCGGCGCCTATCTGGGCGGCGAAGGCGGTGTCTGGTGGCAGCCCATTGTCCCCACGGTCCCCGCCGGAACCGCTGGCGCCGGCGACGCATTCTGTTCGACGCTCGCGGGGTCTCTGGCGCGCGGGATAGCCCCGGACGAGGCGCTGGCCCGCGCGGCGGTGAATGCGGCGGCGGTGGTGGCAGCGCTCGACACGACCTCCGGGCTGCTGGAGGAACAGGCGCTGCATGCGCGCGCGGCGGAGGCGATGCGAGACGCCCCGGGACAGCTGTTCCCCGCCCCCTGAACGGCGGTCAGACCGTGCGCAGATAGGCGTCGAACTCGGCGTCGGTGACGCGGGCGAACAGGGTCGCCTGCTCCTGACGTTTCATGGCCGCGAAGACGCGGTGCAACTCGGCGCCCAGCGTCCGGCGCATCCGCTCGGAGCCCTCGAACACGTCCAGCGCCCAGTCCCAGTCGAGCGGCAGCTCCAGCCCGTCCTTCTTGCCCGCCTCTCCCTTGATCGGCGGGGACGGCTCGGCGCCTGAATCCAGCCCATCCAACGCGGCGTCCAGCACGCAGGCGGTCAGCAGATACGGATTGGCGTCCGCGCCCGCGACGCGATGCTCGAACCGCGCCCCTTTCCCCGAAATCTCGGGCGCGCGGATCGAGGCGCCCCGGTTGTCCAGCCCCCAGGCGGCGGAGAGCGGCGCGTAGGAGCCCGGCGCAAAACGGCGGAAGGAATTGGCGTGCGGCGCGAAGACCGCCATCGACTCGCCCATCGCGCCCAACACGCCGGCGATGGCGTGGCGCATCCGCTCGTTCGGCCCGGCTGCGTCCTCTCCAGCGTCGAAGATGTTCGCGCCGGATGCGTCCAGAAAGCTCATGTGGATATGCATCCCCGAGCCCGCCAGATCGCCATACGGCTTGGCCATGAAGGTCGCGTCCAGACCATGCTTGCGGGCGACGCCGCGGATCGCGCGCTTCAGCATGATCATGTGGTCCGCGGCCGCCACGGCGTCGGCCTGATGGCGCAGGTTGATCTCGAACTGGCCGGCGCCGAACTCGCAGATCGCGACGTCCGACGGCGCGCCAAGCGCATGGGCGGCGTCCGAAATCTCGGTGATGATCCCCTCGAACGAGCGCAGCACGTTCATATCGTAGACCTGGTTGCGGTAGAGCCTGCCCCCGGCCCCCGGCGAAAGCGGCGGCTGCGGGCGGCGGTGCTCGTCCCGCTCCGCGTCAATCAGGTAGAACTCCAGCTCCAGCGCGACCACAGGCGTCACGCCCGCGGCGGCGGCGCGGCGGGCCACGCGGGTCAGCACCCCGCGCGCGTCGATCGCGGTCGGCTCGGTCCCGCCCGGCTCCAGCATCATCGCCTGCACCTGCCCTGTCGGCCGGTCCGCCCAGATCATCGGCGCCAGCGTCGACGGGATCGGCCGCAGAACGCCGTCGGGATCGCCGATCTCCAGCGCCACCCGCGCCCGCCCCACATCGCAGCCGAAAATGTCCAGCCCGACGGCCGAGTGCGGCATCTTCATGCTGCCGGCCGCCAGCTTGTCGAGCCCGTCGATTGGGGTCAGCTTGCCGCGCGGCGCGCCATTCAGGTCAGGCACGAAGACCTCGACCGTTTCGATCTCGGGATGCTTCTGACGAAACGCCGCCGCCGCCTTTTGAAATTCTTCGCTCATGCTGACGCCTCCACACCCGGACTTTCCGCGAAAAGGCACAGCATATCCAGCGCCAGCGTGGCCGCGGCCAGCGCCGTGACCTCGGCGTGGTCATAGGCAGGCGAGACTTCGACCACATCCGCGCCGACGATGGAAAGCCCCGCCAGCCCGCGCAGGATGCGGCGCGCCTGCCATGTGGTCAGCCCGCCGCAGACCGGCGTGCCGGTGCCCGGCGCGTAGGCGGGATCGAGGCAGTCGATATCGAAGGTCACATACGCTTTCCGGTCGCCCACGACGTCCCTGATCGCGTCGACGGCCGCCTCGCAGCCGCGATCCTGCACCCAGTCGCCGTCGAGGATATGAAAGCCCATCGTCTCGTCATTGGTGGTGCGCAGACCGATCTGCACCGAGAATGCGGGGTCTATGATCCCCTCCTCCGCCGCGCGCCGGAACATCGTGCCGTGATCGATGCGATCCTCACCCTCCGCGCCCCACGTGTCGGAATGGGCGTCGAACTGGATCAGGCTGAGGGGCGCGCCATGCTTGGCCGCATGCGCCTTCAGGCTGGGATAGGTGGTGAAGTGATCGCCGCCCAACAGCAGCGCCGCCGGACCGGGCGCGGTCGCCGTCCCGATCACATGGGCGATCGCGGCCTCGATCTTCGCCGGGACCGCCTCGGGCCGGCCTTGATCGAAATAGATGTCGCCCCAGTCGACCACCGCAAGCCGCTGGAAGGGATCGAAGGCCGACGGCCACGCGCGCTCCCACGCCAGATGCGCCGAGGCGGCGCGCACCGCCCGCGGCCCGAACCGGCAGCCCGGCCGACCGGTGACCGACGTGTCGAAGGGGACTCCGATGACGGCGACGTCCGCGCCGGCGAGATCGCGCGCGAATGGAACCCGGCAGAAGCTGAGCGCGCCGGAATACATGGCGTCGCCGCCCGGCTCGTACCGCCGGTCCTTGGGGTCGCTGACGGTGACGGCGGTCTCGCGGCGATGCTGCTCAGCCATGGCGCGCCCTCCTGATCGAGTTTGACGAGCAAGACAAATGTGATCACAATTGTCGCATGAACGCTAGCACGCCCCGCGCCGGAATTCCAACCCATGACTGGGTGTACCGCACCTTGCGGCGGCGGATCATGGGCGGCGGCCTGGCGCCGGGAGAGGCGGTGACGCTGCGCGGGCTGGCGACGGAGCTGTCCGTCTCCATGACCCCCGCGCGAGAGGCGGTGCGCCGCCTCGTGGCCGAACGCGCGTTGGAGATGACCCCCACAGGTCGCGCCGCCGCGCCGCGCATGACCCGGGACAGGTTCGAGGAGCTGACGCAGGCGCGGGAGCTGCTGGAGCCCGCCCTCGCCATTCGCGCCCTGCCAAATGCCGACAAAATGCTCTCTAACCGATTGAAGGAACTGAATTCACAGCTGGATACGCATATCGCCTCGGGCGATGCGGCGGCCTATGTGGCGGGCAACGCCGACCTCCACGCCACCCTGTATGCGCGCGCCAACGCGCCCGCCCTGATGGCGCTGGTCGAAAGCATCTGGCTGCAGACCGGCCCGTTCATGCGGCTGGTCTATGGGCGGCTGGGCACGCAGAGCCTCGCCGATTACCACGCCATCGCCATCGCCGCGCTGGACAGCGGCGATGAGGCGGCGCTGGCCGAGGCGATCCGCGCCGATGTGCGTCAGGGTCTGAATCTGGCCGAAGACGCCTTCCAGCAGGGTTGACGGCGCAAGGCGACCAGCGCAAAATATTTGTGATCACAAATTGGGAGATTTCGCCATGCCCGGCGCGCCGACCGCCCAGTCCAACCTGCGCTCCGCCGCCGAGTATCAGGCGATGGACGCGGCCCATCACTGGCACCCGTTCACCGACACCGGCCACCTGGCGAAAAAGGGCGCGCGCGTGATCGCCAAGGCCAAGGGCTGCTGGCTGGAGACGGTGGACGGAGAGCGCATCCTCGACGGCATGGCCGGGCTCTGGTGCGTGAATGTCGGCTATGGCCGGGAGGAGATCGTCGAGGCCGTCGCCCGGCAGATGCGCGAGCTGCCCTTCTACAACACGTTCTTCCAGACCACACACCCGCCCGCAGCCGAGTTCGCCGCCGCGCTGGCCGAGGTCGCGCCCGAGGGCTTCAACCGGATCTTCTTCACCAATTCCGGGTCCGAGGCGAACGACACCGTGTTCCGGCTGGCCCGCGTCTACTGGGACTGCATGGGCAAGCCCTCGAAGAAGATCTTCATCGGGCGCAAGAACGCCTATCACGGCTCCACGGTCGTCGGCGCAAGCCTGGGCGGCATGGGCGCGATGCACGGCCAATCCGGCCTTCCGATCGAGGGGATCGAGCATATCGGCCAGCCCTGGTGGTTCGGCGAGGGCCGCACCATGGGTCCTGGCGTCAGCGAAGACGGGTTTGGCCTGATGCGGGCGCGCGAACTGGAGGCGAAGATCGAGGAAATCGGCGAGGAGAATGTCTGCGCCTTCATCGCGGAGCCGATTCAGGGCGCGGGCGGCGTGGTGATCCCGCCGGACAGCTACTGGCCCGAGATCCAGCGCATTTGCGACGAGCGCGAGATCCTGCTGATCGTCGACGAGGTGATTTGCGGCTTCGGCCGGACGGGAAACTGGTGGGGCTCTGACACGTTCAACATCAAGCCGGACCTGATGCCGATCGCGAAGGGCATGACCTCGGGCTACATCCCGATGGGCGGGCTGATGATCTCGGACAAGGTCGCGGAACCTGTGATCGACAAGGCGGGCGAGTTCTTCCACGGCTACACCTATTCCGGCCACCCGGCGGCGTGTGCGGCGGGTCTGGCGAATCTGCGCATCCTGAAAGAGGAGAAGCTCGTCGAGCGCGTTCGCGACGATATCGGCCCCTATCTGCAGGAGCGCTGGCTGAAATTGGTCGACCACCCGCTGGTGGGCGAAGCCCGTATCCGGGGTCTTGTCGGCGCGCTGGAGCTGGTCAAGCGCAAGGAGCCCACGATCGAGATGTTCGAGGAGCGCGGCCGCGCGGGCGAGATCTGCCGCGACCTCTCCGTCGAGCACGGTCTGGTGATGCGCCATGTCGGCGACGCGATGATCATCTCGCCGCCCCTGACCCTGTCCGAGGGCGAGGCGGACGTGCTGGTCGAGCGCGCCTGGCAGACGCTGGACGCGCTGGCCGACCGGCTGACGCGGGATGGCCTGCTAAGTTAGACACCCGGCTCGAATTCCGAGCGCTGACCAATACTTGGCGCCCTCGGAGAGAGGTTACGAAGCCTTCGCGAATTCGTCACATTCGCGTTAGTCTGGGCCGATGACAGACCTCGCCGCGTCTCCTGCTCAGCACACGCCGTCCACGGCTTCGCCTATCGACTGGCGACCCGAGGACGCCGTCGCATGGCTCGATGGCGGCGGGCGGTTTGCGCAGACCACCAGCGAGCTTCTGGACGGCATATCCAAGGCGCTGGTTCAGGCGGGCGCGCCGCTCATCAGGACCCGCTTCTCGTTCCAGACCCTGCACCCGCTCATTCGCCTCATCACCGTCAAATGGTGGCTGGGGCGCGGCGCGACCCACGAGATCGGCGCCGCCCATGGGCTTGAAGCCAAGCCGAAATTCGTTGGTAGCCCGCTCGAGGCGGTCTTCACCCAGAACCGTGTGTTTCGCCGCAAGCTGGAGCAACTCGACCCCGCGAGCGACCATCGCATCCTGTTCGACATTCGCGACCAGGGCGGGACTGACTATCTGGCCGCCCCGATCCACTTCGCAGGGCCGGAAAAGGGCATGTTCGCCATTGTCTCGGACGCGTCGGAAGGGTTCACGGACGCGCAGATCGCGGGATTCGAAAAGCTTTGCGAACGCATCGCGCCGGTTCTGGAGGCGCTGATCCAACGCCACATCGCCGAAACACTGCTTGAGACCTATATCGGGCGGCGGTCCGGGAAGCAGGTTCTCCGCGGGTTGGTCAAGCGCGGCGACGCGGAGCAGATCACCGCCGCGTTTTGGTATTCGGACTTTCGCGATTTCACCCGGCTGACCGAGACCCGGCCGATCATCGAAGTGCTCGACACGGTGAACCGGTATTTCGAGATCGCGTGGGAGGAGGCCAAACCGCGCGGCGGCGAAGTGATCAACCTGATTGGCGACGCGCTGCTGATGATCTTTCCAGTGAGTGGTGAAACCAGCCCCGACGACGCCTGCCGGGCGGCGCTTGAAACGGCGCGCGCCGCGCTGAAGAAGGCCGCGGACGACTCCCGCCTACGCTTCGGGGTAGGCCTGCATTTCGGCGAGGCGATCTATGGCAATATCGGCGCGCCCGACCGACTGGACTTCACGGTGATGGGCGCGGCCGTCAACCGAGCTGCGCGGCTGGAATCGCTGACCAAGGAGATCGGAGAGCCGATCCTCGCCTCGGCCGCATTCATGGAGCATATCGACGAGGCCGCCTGCGCCTACGGGCGCCATGCGGTGAAGGGGCTGGCCGAGCCGATGGAGATATTCGCCCCGGCCGCCGTCAAGCATGAAGCGCCGGGCGCTTAGGCCCCCGCTTCCTCCTTGATCATCTGGTAAAGCTGATCCTTCAGCGCCATGCGCTCCTTGCGCATCCTGTGCTCTGTCACTTCGTCGGTCGGCTCGACATTGGTCTCCGCCCGGTGAATGGCGCGGTTGAGCTTGTGGTACTCGTCGAACAGCACGGCAAAGTCCGGGCTGCTGACCTTCAGGCGGTGAATTGCGTCGGTGTGCTCAGGGAATTCCGCCGGCAATTCATGCGGTGTATGGGACATCTGCCTCTCCTGCATTCGGGTTTTGACGAGGGCAACTTGGACCGCGGACGTAGTCTTCGAATTGACCCGGATCAACCCGGTGCAGTTTTGTCGTTTCGTCCCTATTCCCGCTTCGTGAGCGCCTCGATCGCGTCGGCGAGGTCCACGTCCTCGATGTTCAGCGCATTGCGCTCAACGCGGCGGTTATGCGCCTCACGCAGGACGTCAGCATGCGTCGCGCCCGTCGGAGGCTCGAACTTGTAGGAGGCGAGTTCGATCAGCTGGCCCAGCGGCTCGCGGAAATAGATCGACCACATGAAGCCCCGATCAACCTCGCCAGAATGCGAAATCCCACGCGAATCCAGACGTTTGACGACCTGCTTGTAGGTGGCCAGGCTGACCATGAAGGCGAGATGATGCAGGTTGCCGGGCGCGTTCGGATTCGCCTTCGAATCCCGCTCCCGGTCCTCCTTTGTGAACACCGTGATCAGCCGACCGTCGCCAGGATCGAAATAGAGATGGTTGATCTCGTGATTGTCGAGATTGGGCTGCTCGAACACCAGCGGCATGCCCAACAGTCCCTCCCAGAAATCGATCGAGGTCTGCCGGTCCGCTCCGTTCAATGTGATGTGATGCACGCCCTGCGTCTGAATCCGTGACATCTTTCGCCTCCCTATTCTGCAGCGCCGACGCCCGCGTCCCGCAGCCAACCCCACATTCTGAGCGGCGTCAGCGGCATGTCGACATGGCGCACGCCCGCATCCCAGACCGCGTCCAGCGCGGCGTTGGTCACCGCGGCCAGCGCGCCGACCGTCCCCGCCTCGCCGCAACCCTTCATGCCCAGCGCGTTGGCGGTCGAGGGAACCCCCTCATGGTGGAACGGGATCATCGGCGCGTCCTCCGCCCGCGGCATGGCGTAATCCATAAACGTCCCCGAAAGCAGCTGCCCATCGCCGTCCCAGACCACGTGCTCGGTGATCGCCTGCCCGATCCCCTGCACCACGCCGCCATGCACCTGCCCCTCGGCCAGCATGGGGTTCATCAGCACGCCGAAATCGTCGGCCACAGTGTATCTGACCACCTGCGTGCGGCCGGTCGTGGGGTCCACCTCCACTTCGGCGATATGCGCGCCGTTGGGAAAGGACCGGGCCGGAACCACGGTCTCGGTCGTCTGCGTCAGAAGCTCCGTCCGCCCCCTGGCGCGGGCGACCCCCGCCAGCTCCAGCAGCGTCAGCGCCCGGTCGGTGCCGGCGATGCGGAAGGCGCCCTCCTCCCACACCAGATCGGCCGAGGCGACCTCCAGTTCCTCCTCGGCCAGCGGGCGCATCTTTTCGATCAGATCGTCCGAGGCGCCGAGGATCGCGGTTCCTTGCATGGTGACGGAGCGCGAGCCGCCGGTGCCGCCGCCATGGGCGATCCGGTCGCTGTCGCCCTGCACGATGCGGATCTTCTCGAACGGCAGGCCCGTGCGTTCGTGCAGGATCTGGGCGTAGACCGTCTCATGCCCCTGCCCGTTCGACTGCGTGCCGACCGCCAGCTCCACGCCCCCGTCCTCAGTAAAAGCGATGGTCGCGGTCTCGTCCTTATCGCCGAGGATCGACTCGATGTAGTAGCAGAGCCCCCGCCCAAGCAGCCTGCCGCGCGCCGCCGCCTCCGCCTTGCGCGCCGGGAACCCATCCCAATCCGCCTCGGCCTTCGAACGGGCCAAAACCCGGTCGAAATCGCCAACATCGTACAACTCGCCCACGGCCGTGCGGTAGGGGAAGGTCCTGATCCAGCTTTTCCGGCGCACTTCGTCCTGCCCGATGCCGAACTGGCGCGAAGCGGCGTCCATCAACCGCTCCAGCGCATAGATCGCCTCGGGCCGCCCAGCGCCGCGATAGGCGTCGACAGGCGTGGTGTTGGTGAAGACGCCTTTGACGTTCATGAACACGGTTTGCACGTCATAGACGCCCGGCAGCACGAACTTGGCCACGGTCGAGGGGATATAGGCCGCATAGGGCGACAGATACGCCCCCATCGCCGCCACGCAGGTCACGCGAAGCGCCTGCAACTTGTGGTCTTTGTCAAACGCGCCTTCGATGGTGGTGACGTTGTCGCGGCCCATCGAGTCGGAGACGAACGCCTCGGCCCGGTCGGCAACCCATTTTACCGGCCGCCCGACGACCCGCGCCGCCTGTGCGATCGCGACATGCTCGGGATAATAGAACCCCTTCATGCCGAACCCGCCGCCGACATCCGGCGTGATCAGGTGGATGTCCTCGGAGGGCACGCGCAGGCGCTTGGAGAGCTCGGTTTTGGTCCCCCACGGCCCCTGCCCGTTGATCGCCATATGGAGGCGGCCGTCTTCGCCCCACTCGGCGAGGCAACCGCGCGTCTCCATGGAGTTCACCACCACGCGGTTGTTGATCAGGTCCAGCGAGACCACATGCGCCGCCGCGTCGAACGATGCCGCGGTCGCATCCTCATCGCCAATCGCCCAGTCGAAGCATAGATTCCCGGGCGCATCCCCATGCAGTTGCGGCGAGCCCTCATCCATCGCGCGGGCGGTGTCGGTGACGACGGGAAGGTCGTCACATTCGACCATCACCAGCTCGGCGGCGTCCTTGGCCTGATCCAGCGTCTCGGCGATCACCATGGCGACCGGCTCGCCCACATACCGCACGCGGCCGCTCGCGAGGATGGGTCGCCTTGGGCGCACGCTCATGCT